>JAADJB010000008.1:92684-148345 GCA_013151035.1 Gammaproteobacteria bacterium | reverse complement strand
CCCAATTAAATAAGGGCAGACCTTAGGTCTGCCCTTATTTAATTGGGGTCTGTCCCCGGTTTTACGATTAATTTTGGTAGGCGCGATCGGATTCGAACCAACGACCCCCACCATGTCAAGGTGGTGCTCTAACCAACTGAGCTACGCGCCTGTTGAGTGCGCAAAGATACAGCAATGGGGGACGTTAGTAAACTCGTTTTGTAAATAATAGCTATGGATTTCCACAGAATGGTGCGCAGTGCGCACCCTACCTGCTACGTCTTATTCTCGCATTGTGCCCAGACGGATTCTGCACCACTCGCCTTTTTTAGACGCTCAAGGGTCTGTTGATGAGCCTCGCTTTCCTGCTCATTGGCACGAATAATAACGAGTTCCAATCCATCCCGTTGTACCTTGCCTAATGAGCGACCAGCGGAATTCTCGGCACCCTCTTCCTGCGCATCAGCCAGGAGAGAACTTTGCCCGCCGGTCATTGCCAGATAGACCTCAGCCAGGATCTCGGCATCAAGCAAGGCACCGTGTAACTCTCGCTCGGTATTTATCTCGTAACGTTTACACAGGCTATCCAAATCATTCTTTCGACCGGGATGTTTGTCACGCGCCAATTTTAAGGTATCCAGGATGCCACAACGATCCGATACCTTGCCCCAACCGGCTCTTAATCGTTCCAGTTCATGATTCAGAAAGCCCGTATCAAAGGGTGCATTGTGGATCACCAGCTCGGCATCACCGATAAACTCAATAAATTCTTCAACAACATCTTCAAAACGAGGTTTATCAATCAGAAATTCGTTAGTAATGCCATGTACATTCATCGCCCCAGCATCAATCTCTCGATCCGGTTGCAGGTATTGATGCCAGTTATTACCCGTCAGACGGCGATTAATCAGCTCAACACAACCGATCTCGATAATGCGATGACCCTGCTTTGGACTCAGGCCAGTGGTTTCTGTATCAAGTACAATTTGACGCATTTAAGGAACCTCTAATTAATTACAGATCCCCGCCTACGCGAGGATAACTTAAAGCTATTGGTGCGTAGTACGCACCCTACCCACAGATCCCCGCCTGCGCGAGAATGACAGGTCATCTATTTATTCTCCAGTTGATCCATCGCCTGATTACAGAGTTGATCGACTAACTCATTCTCGGCATGTCCACTGTGACCGCGCACCCAATGCCATTCAACATCATGATTCGCTGCCAACTTATCCAGTTGTTGCCATAGATCAACATTCTTAACCGGTTTCTTTGCTGCTGTCTTCCAACCCCTTGCCTTCCACCCGATAATCCACTCAGTAATACCTTTTTGCACATATTGTGAATCGGTGGTCAGACGAACCTTGCAGCCTCTAGTCAGGCTTTCCAGCCCCTTAATCGCTGCTGTCAACTCCATGCGGTTATTCGTGGTCTCCTGTACTGACCCTGAAAACTGTTTTTCTGTGCCGTTGTAGCGCAACAAAACTCCCCAGGCACCGATACCCGGATTACCACGGCAACCTCCATCGGTATAAATTTCAACAACTTGTTCATTCATCTACAATCCCCTTTCTTTGCATCCCTCGGGTAGAAGGTTCAACCAGTCCCGTGGGTAACATGCCCGGCACCCGAGCCCAGGTCGGCTTAATCGGAGTAAAGCTAATATCCCGTTTTTGTGCCAACAACATATAAGTCGCTGTTGGCAGGGGCCAGGCAATCTTTTCCATCACCCCCAGATAACGCATAATCGGCTCGTGATTAATCGGTGGGCGATAAAACATGCGCTGTTCCTGCAACACATCAAAACCCAATAATGATAACCAGTCCTTAACCCGAAACACCGAATAAAAACGTTTGTTCCAGGGTGCCAGACCACGCCAGCTAACCAGTTTGCGCCACCCCCCCCAGAGACTAAAGGGGTTAAAACCAAAGATAATCAGATGCCCGCCGGACACCAGGCAACGATTTGCCTCACGCAAGACCTGATGCGGATCATCACTCCGTTCCAGCAGATGAGGTAAAACCAGCAGATCAACACTATCGGTCATAATTGGTAATGCCTCGGCGGCACCCACGATATCCATATCACGCACGCGCATCGACCCCAGCCCGAGATGATATTGATACTGAATCCGCCCCTTATTGCGGTAATCATAGTCCCAGGGTGAGGCAATTGTTAGCTGCTGATAACCAAACAACTCGCCAATAACATCATCCAGCGCCTGATGCTCACATTGAGCCAACAGTTGCCCCAATGGCTGCCGATACCAGTCACACAGGCGGCGACCTGAGGTATAATGAAGGTCAGTTCCAGTGGTATCTACTTTCATGTATGAGATAATACCTTTTTTTGGTGTGCGATGCGCACCCTACCGTGATACACCGTAAATACACTATGACACAACGACGTTTGATTCCATTTTTATTGATGCTCTGGCTTATCACGGGTTGTAGTGCTCTGCAACAGCAGACTAAACCAACCAAAGCCCAACCAAACAACACCATTGTTCTGGCAACCGAACGTGAGCCGATCAAGGAAACAAAGACACCCGATGTCGTCGCTGTCGAAGTAACAGATACCGTCGTATCTGCAGCGATTAAACCGCCAACCATCGACAAACATGATATATGGTCAAGACTGCGGGGGAATTCTCGTCTGGAACCATCCACGCACCCACGCATTAACGGACATCTTGACTGGTACACCCGCCACCCGGCCTATCTTGCACGCGTATTCAACCGTGCCAAACCTTGGCTACACTGGATTCTGACCGAACTCGAACAACAACAAGTCCCCGCCGAGATTGCCCTGCTACCCATCGTCGAGAGTGCCTACGATCCCTTCGCCTACTCCCATGGCAGAGCCGCAGGTCTGTGGCAATTTATCCCCTCCACTGGTCGCATGTACGGCCTCAAACAAAACTGGTGGTACGATGGCAGACGCGATGCCATTGCCTCCACCCGTGCAGCCATTCGTTATCTCAAAGAACTCCATAAAGAATTTAATGGTGACTGGCTACTCGCCCTGGCGGCCTATAATTCAGGCTCCGGCACCGTTAACAAGGCTCTGCAACGCAACAAGAAAAAAGGTCGCAGTATGCAATTCTGGGATCTTGATCTACCCCGGGAGACACGTCACTACGTGCCTAAACTGCTTGCTCTGAGCCGTATCATAAAAGATCCCGCACAATATAATATTAAACTGCCCGAGATCAAAAATGAAGCGGCTATTCAAGTCATTGATACCCAGGGACAGATTGATCTGGCACTGGCAGCAAGACTGGCCGATGTTAAACTGGAACAACTCTATAAGCTAAATGCCGGCTTTAATCGTTGGGCGACAGACCCCAACGGGCCTCATCACTTAGTGTTACCCATTGCCCAGGCACAACATTTCCACCAACAAATTACAGCACTTGATCCAGGAGATCGCATCCAGTGGAAACGTCATAAGATCAAGTCCGGCGAGACCTTAGGACATATTGCCCAGCGTTACCACACCACCACCCGCTTACTTAAGGACACCAATAATATCAGCAGTAGTCAGATCCGTGCGGGTAAACACCTGTTGATACCGGTGGCACAAAAGAATCTTGATCAATACAGTCTGAGCCTGAGTCAACGTCATAACCGCAAGATTGCCCAGTCTAGTAGCCGCATAAAAACCACCCTCATCGTACAAGCGGGTGATTCCCTATGGGATCTGGCACGCAAATACAAGGTGTCCGTGCGCCGACTGGCGGCATGGAATAACATGGCACCAAGGGATATATTGCGACAAGGACAAAAAATCATCATCCTTGATACTCAAAAAACTACCGTGGTGCGTAACAACCCCTTTACTATCACTCCAAAGAGTACGCGCCTGCGCACCATTCGTTATACCGTTCGGCGTGGGGATTCACTCGCCAGGATCAGTCAACGCTTCAAGGTATTAACTCGCGATGTCTGTCGCTGGAACAAGATTTCAAGAGACAAATATCTACAACCTGGACAGCGGCTGAAGATTATGATTGATATCACCAAACAGGCTGAGGGGTAACTTATTATCATTCCCGCGTATGCGGGAATGACTCTTCCTATACATGCAATCAACCTAATAAAACAGCTTCAACATTCAACTGCACTTTTCTAACACCACGAAATTCATTAACCGTCAGCCGATAGGCTAATCGAGCCTGTTGCACATTCGTTGGCATTGGTGCCTGATTAAAAGCGATGGCATCAATTGCCTGTGCCGGGTGATCAGGATGGGCGACGACCAGTTTAAGGTGTTTCTCACCCACTACCCGCTGATTCAGAATAATAAAGTCATTATCAAAACACGGTTCACTAAAACATTGTCCCCATGGCCCCGCTTGTTCCAGTTGCTCAGCAAAATTGATATCCAGGTCTGCGATATCCAGGTGACCATCACTAAGAATATGGCCTTCAAGGTCTTCACTTTTTAAGTGTTCACAGGCAATTTCATTAAAGACACAGGTAAAGCGATCCAGCTCGGCATAACGAATACTGAGACCTGCCGCCATCGCATGCCCACCGAACTTGCTAATCAAATCAGGATGGCGACTTGCCACCTGATCCAGTGCATCACGGATATGAAAACCAGCAATCGAACGCGCCGAACCCTTGATCATACCTTCATCGCCATCGGCAAAGATAATTACTGGCCGGTGATATTGTTCCTTGATCCTGGAGGCAAGGATACCAATCACACCCTGGTGCCAGTCTTTATCATATAGACACAGACCCCGAGGGGCCGATGCCTGCACCATATTGAGATGTGACAGGATCTCTTCTGCCTGCACCTTCATATCACCCTCAATCTGTCGACGTTGTAAATTAAGATCTTGTAATTGTTGTGCCAACTCCCTGGCACGTTGTGGATCATCGGTTAACAGACATTCAATCCCTAACGACATATCTTCCAGACGACCCGCCGCATTCAAACGTGGACCAACGGTAAAACCAAGATCACCTGCCACCAAGGTCTGCCAAGGACGATTCGCCACCTCCAGCAAGGCCTTGATGCCTGCCACACAACGACCAGCACGAATCCGTTTAATCCCCTGACTCACCAGCACCCGGTTGTTCTGATCCAGCGGCACCACATCAGCAACCGTACCCAGCGCAACAATATCCAGTAAGGTTGCCAAATTAGGGCATTCAATCCCCTGTTGATCAAACCAACCCCTATCACGCAAGGAAGATCGTAGTGCCAGTAACACATAAAAAATAACACCCACCCCGGCGAGGTTCTTACTCACGAACTCATCCCCCGGCTGATTCGGATTCACAATGGCATTAGCATCCGGTAATTGCTGTGCCGGTAGATGGTGATCGGTAATCAACACACGTATTCCCTTGGCACGCGCAGCGGCTACGCCATCAATACTGGATATTCCGTTATCCACTGTAACCAGGAGATCCGGCTGATAACCCGCCGCTACCTCAACGATCTCCGGGGTCAGCCCATAACCATATTCAAAACGATTCGGCACCACATAATGAACATCGCTTGCCCCCATCATCGCCAGGGCACGCAGGGCAAGAGCACAAGAGGTCGCACCATCCGCATCAAAATCCGCCACTATTAGAATACGCTGTTGTTCACGCAGAGCCGTCTCCAATAACGCCACCGCATCACCGATTCCTTTTAATGAATGAAAATTGGCAAGCGCATCCATGCCGGTATTCAACTGTTCATGGCAACTAATATTACGATGCAAAAAAATTGCTCTGAGCATGGGATGAAGATCCTGTGATAAATCATCCTCAATATTATTAACTGGAAATGATCTAATCTTCATTACTATTCCACTGCTGCCCCATTAATCTGTCATTCCCGCGCAGGCGGGAATCCATCCTGAGTAGTATATCAAAGTTTTATAGATCCCCGCATGCGCGAGGATGACATAAAAGATGTAGGTTGGATTAGCGATTTTCGGTTGTTCACCCATTAAAATCACTCCAACATCCAGTGATAATAATACTGCCAGATTTTTACTAACCTGCTGCACAGGAAAACCATAACGTGCCATAGAAAATCACCTATTTCCGCACGATGGTTGAAGTTCGTGGAACTCTTCGAGGGGACATAGCAAGGCTTTATCTGCTGTGTCCCCTTAAGCACGTACCACAGGTACCACACTGACATCCCACCGGCCACACATCCCGCTTACACGGGTAGTCTGGGATGGTGCGTGGTACGCACCCTATCTCTGTCATTTGTATGTTGAACTTGTCTCTCATGTAGGCCAATGTGAGAGATGGCACGAGTCAAAACTCGTATTTGCAAGAGAAGAGCGATTCATGTCTCGAACCTACCAGGTACATTTTCTTTAAACGCACTCAGGTTCTTTACCCGTCGCCAAAAACAATACAAATGCCGACGACCCACCCGATAACAACGACCATTAACCGGATAAATCACAAGTTCATCAACCCGTCTCTCACGCAAAGCCTCCAGCAACGGTTGAAACCAATCTCTACACAATTGCACCTGGGCATCAAACCAGTCATCCACATCCTGATAAGCCGCATGACGCAGCAAACTATCTATAATCAGCAAATGATCACCCGCAGATAATTGTTGCAAGTTAATCTCAGATAGCCCACTGGGTAAAGGGGCATGAACAACACCCACCGCCTGCGCCAATCCCCTCGCCTCAACTGCACCGCCCCAAACGCTGGAAAACGTGCTGTTTTTTATCGTTGGCAATGAACCGCCACCCCAGAGCCAGACACTATTCACCATAGGCTGACGCTTATCTTCGCGCTCAACATTAACCGGGTGTGTATGCAGCATCATCTGCAACTCATTCATCAGTCGATGCCAATACATGGCATCGTCCCCCACGGGTAACAAGGGATCAATACTCTGCCCTATCACCTCATATAAAGAGGTTGTTGTAATAGCAGTGCATTGTGAAAACTGAAGATACCAGTATTGCCCTTCACCTCGTTCCAGCACCAGACCATGTTCTGCAAAAAAAGCCTGGCAGGCGGCAAACAAGGCATTTATCTCCTCAGCCTCAAGCCCTAATACCTGAGCATCAAATAAACGCAATGTTGCCTGATCGGCACGCAAGTGAACAGGCTCAAGTAACAACCAGTCGCTGTCATTCTGCTTTAGCTCCACCCTGGCCGCACAGGCAGCCAGCGGCAGATCCTGCTGCGTTGTTGTCTCTACACCTAATAATGAAAATAACGCATGATCGAAATTTAGCGCAGTATGCTGGACAGATGATGCCCTCGATAACAAAGTATGCAGTGAATGCTGATCAGGATTATAAGGATGGCAAGAGGCCATATCCAGCATCGGTCTGGATAATAACTCTGGCACTATAAGATGAATTCGTTGCGCGTTTCCCAAAGAACTACGAGACATTCAGATTAGCGCTGGACCACAATTCAAATGGATCAACATTAGGCAGATCATCTGCCGGCAAGAAGTCAACAATCTTATAAGAGGGATCATGGGTATTCCTGAATAGCACCTTGGGTAGACGCAGGCCATTCTGGCTCAGCACACAGGCCACCACACAAGACAATGAATCCTTTTTGGTCTTGCTGATTACAATGGCAATCTCATCACTGGCCAGACGCACATAAGTACCCGGAGGATAGATACCTAATTGTTTTATAAAGGACATAAAAGTCGACTTATCCTCGGCCGTTGCCAAGCTATATATTTGTTGCAAGGCGAGTCTGGGCTGTAATAAATCGTTATAGGCACGTTTGGTAATCATCGCCAGATAACTATCGGCAATCCCCAGCAGGCGTGATGCCTCCGGGATCATATCCGCACCGACACCCGTAGGATAACCCGAGCCATCAGCACGCTCATGATGTCCCAGAATAGCATCCATCCACAGATGATTACTGACGCCAATCTTCTTCAGCATATGCACGCTCATCAGGGGGTGATGCTCAATTTGTTTACGTTGCTCATCTGTCAGCGGAGCAACCTGATTATTCAGGTCATCCTGAATACTATACATACCCAGGTTTGCCGTCAGCCCAGCAGCCACCGTAGACAGACGATCCTCACCACTGTAGTTCATAGCCTGGCAGGCCAGATCAACCAGAAAGGCCGCATAGATAGGCTGAGTAATGGAATAGGGATGTGGATAATAAAGATGGATAGCACCAATGGCGGCATCGGAATAGCTTTCCATAAAGACCTGGATATTCTTCGCTAGAATAATCACTCGCCCATCGGTCCCTTCAACACCCGCAACAATATCTTCCAGCAGGGGTTTTATACTACGAATAAACTGATCAATGTGAGTAAAGGGACGTTCTGAGTTATGTTCGATAATGGCCATATCGGCAGGCTGAAATTCCGAGGGATCAAATTGATCATCAAAATCATCCTTTACCTCAGCCACATCCTCTTTGACAGATTCCAGTTTATCATCATTCATGCCTGGTCCATCATCACGTAACATCTCGGAATCAATGAGTATATCCAGATTTTTTTCTGAATAAATAGAGAGACCGGCTTTTAAACGCAAAATGCCGGTAGAACTGTATATTGCCCAGGGAATAGGTTCACCCAGCTTTATATCTTCTTTCTTTAATGGCGTTTTAGATATCAACACTCAACTCCCATACCCATATAGATATTTATCGTTATTATTCACAGTCATCCTCGCCATTTTACCTAAAAAAGCAGTCATTTTGAAGTGCAATTTCGTCCCTTTCTCTTGGCGCGGTAAAGCGCCTTGTCTGCCGCCTTCACTACATCCCATGCATTCGCCATGTGCGCGGTATTCTCTGCCAAACCAATACTCACAGTTACTGTCACCTTTTTATTGGTGAAACGGGCCTTTTTCGCGCCTTTCTTGTCCTTGCGTCGATCCTGTCGTCTGATTACAAAATCAGCCGATTCAATGGAATGCCGTATATTTTCACATAAGGCCACTGTTTCCGGTACTTTTTTACCACTAAACAGGATAGTAAACTCTTCACCACCATAACGATAGGCTTTACTTCCTTCAGCAGATCGAAGGCGGCCACCTACCATACGCAATACACTATCACCCGCGTCATGTCCGTAGGTATCATTAAACTTCTTGAAATGATCAATATCCAGCATCGCAACACTGTATTTTCCCGATATATTCTGTAACTTTTCCTTCAGCGCACGCCGTCCCGGAAGCTCCGTCAACTCATCAATATAAGCCATACGATACGTTTCCTGAAGGATCAGGAAGATAAACATCAAGGCAAAGGCAATCGCCACATAAACGATAACCAGACCTTCAAACTGATAATGAAACAGGATAGCAAAAGATGCCAGTGCCCCAAGTATCCCGGCAACATCCATCGAAGGCCAGGCAATATAAAAGGCCAATAGTAAAATAAAACTGACAAACATCGACAACACACCGGTCTGAGCCAGTGTCGTCCAATCCATATAACGCACAGGCACATAGCTATGTTCAATCCAACTCATTGGCAAGGTGGGTTGCCCGATAGACAACCAGGCGACCAGTAATCCCCCCAATAACAAGGCGATATAATGAAACAGCGCCATGCGGGTGAATATCCCCCGCTCTGGCAACAAGACAAGCAATAGCACTAACGGGAACACCAGCACAGACAGTAATATCGTCAACCCCGTTATGGCCTGCGGTAAAACCAGAGGCATCAGATAAACCAGCGCGAACAAAACCTGAATAAAGAATAAACGTGCGCGATTAAACTGAAATGCCAGCACCAGGCCAGCGATTAATAACAAGTAGGGGATAAGGCCCAGAACATCACGATAATGCTGCGCCGGATACGGCACCTTCTGATAAAACAATAAAGCCCCGCCCAAAAACAGGACAGGCAACAACAGATATAATAAAGCTCGAATAATCATTCCCCCTAAAACAACACGAATGAACGACAGGATATGGGTGCCCGCACTGTACCCGGTTCTAACCCAGGTTTTCTACTCGAATACGATTAACTGAACCCTGCACCGTAGTGAGTGCTTCAATCTGCTTAATAGCATCATTCATCTGACCTTCACGCACCTGATGCGTCAGCAGGATAATAGTCACGTTGTCTGCATTGAGACCGGGCTCCTTCTGTACCATCGCCTCAATGCTAATACCCAGCGTGCCCAGAATCTGCGTAATATCTGCCAACACCCCCGGCTGATCAGCAACCTGGATTCTCAAATAATAGGCCGTTTCCACCTCATCCATAGACAAGATTGGGATATCCGACAAGGCATCCGGCTGGAACGCCAGGTGTGGCACACGATTTTCTGGATCAGCCGTCAGCACTCGAACCACATCAACCAAATCAGCCACCACAGCAGAGGCGGTTGGCTCGGCACCCGCACCCGCACCATAATACAGGGTTGGCCCCACAGCATCGCCCTGAATCAGCACTGCATTCATCACACCATCAACATTGGCAATCAGACGGCGATGTGGAATCAGGGTTGGATGGACGCGTAATTCAATGCCTTTATCGGTACGTCGCGAGATACCCAGGTGTTTAATACGATAACCCAGTTCCTCGGCATAACTGACATCCTCACGAGTAATTTTTGTAATGCCTTCGGCATAGAGCTTATCAAACTGCAAGGGGATACCAAAAGCAAGTGAGGCAAGAATTGCCAGCTTGTGCCCCGCGTCAATACCTTCAACATCAAAGGTGGGATCGGCCTCAGCATAACCAAGTTCCTGTGCCTCTTTCAGCACATCAGAAAAGTCACGACCCTTGTCACGCATCTCAGTCAGGATAAAATTACCGGTACCATTGATAATACCCGCCAACCATTCAATACGGTTCCCCGCCAGCCCCTCACGCAGTGCCTTAATAATAGGGATACCACCCGCCACAGCGGCCTCAAACGCCACCATCACACCCTGTTTCTGTGCGGCGGCAAAGATATCGTTACCATGCAAGGCAATCAGAGCCTTGTTAGCCGTTACCACATGTTTGCCATTGGCAATTGCCTGTAATACCAGCTCCAGTGCCAGATCACAGCCGCCAATCAGTTCAACAATGACATCCACTTCCGGATCATTAACCACGTCATGGGGATCTGCACTCAGCTTAATACCCTCAGTGCTACAGATCCTGGCACGTTTCAGATCACGTGCAGAGGCATGTGACACATGGATACGACGACCCGCACGACGTTCAATTTCTTCTGCATTACGTTGCAGCACATTAACTGTACCACCACCAACAGTACCCAACCCTAACACACCAATATTTACCGGTTTCAAAAAGTTACCCCTTGCTCTTCATCTTTACGAAACATATCACGAATACCACGAATGGCCTGACGTGTACGATGTTCATTCTCAATCAAACCAAAACGCACATGATCATCCCCATAGGCACCAAAACCAATGCCTGGTGATACGGCCACTTTCGCCTCAGTCAATAATTTCTTAGTGAATTCCAACGAACCCATCGCCTTGTAACGCTCAGGAATAGGTGCCCAAACAAACATGGTTGCCTTCGGTTTCTCGACTACCCAGCCGAGCGAATTCAGTCCATCACACAGCACATCACGACGACAACGATAGGTATCACAAATCTCCTGCACACAATCCTGCGGCCCCTCCAGCGCATGAATAGCCGCCACTTGTATCGGGGTAAACATACCATAATCCAGATAAGATTTTATTCGTGCCAGTGCCGCCACCAGGGTCTTGTTACCACACATAAAACCGACCCGCCAACCCGGCATATTATAACTCTTGGAGAGTGAATAGAATTCCACTGCCACTTCAGTTGCACCCTCAACCTGTAGAATAGAGGGGGCTTTGTAACCATCAAACACCAGATCAGCATAGGCAATATCATGCACCACCCAGATCTTGTGTTCGCGCGCAATCGCCACCACCTTTTCAAAGAAATCCAGGTCCACGCACTGAGTGGTTGGATTTCCGGGAAAATTCAGCACCAACATCTTGGGTTTAGGCCAGGAGTCTTTAATCGCCTTTTCCAGTTCAGAGAAGAAGTCGCCCCCCGGCACTAATGGCACATGGCGAATATCTGCCCCGGCTATAACAAAACCATAGGGGTGAATCGGATAGGCAGGGTTGGGCACCAGTACCGCATCACCCGGCCCCACCGTCGCCAATGCCAGATGCGCCAACCCCTCTTTCGAGCCAATGGTGACAATGGCCTCGGTCTCCGGATCAAGCTCAACATCATAGCGTCGAGCATACCAGTCACAAATCGCCTTGCGTAGCCGTGGGATACCTCTGGAAACCGAATAACGATGGGTATCAGGCCGTTGTGCCGCCTCGACCAGTTTCTGCACGATATGATCCGGTGTCGGTCGATCCGGATTACCCATACCAAAATCAATAATATCTTCCCCCCGCGCACGCGCCTGAGCCTTCAAATCATTGACGATATTGAATACATAGGGGGGTAGTCTTTTTATTCTCGGGAACTCGTCAAGCACAGCGTATCAAATCCAAAATAGTTATAATCAGCTAATAATCCCTAATAATACTTAATTAGCAGGGATAGTTCTATTTTTTTAATGAATATAGTCGTTTATAATATGGCTATGCGCTTTTCTGAACTGGACGATTCACAACAGACCCTCATTCGGGCCTATGAGCCCGGCTGCGTACGCATCAACAATAAACAGTTCACACACAGCATTATCATCAGTGCTGGACAGATTCAACCCTGGGATATCCAGACAGCAGATAACATCGAGGCAGAGGCTATCCTTGATGCCATTAGCCCGACCACTGAGGTCTTGCTGATAGGCACCGGCAGCCAGCAACAGATATTATCCACCACCCTGCTTAAACACTTTCTATTAAAAGGTATTGGCGTTGAGGTAATGGGTAGCGCCGCCGCCAGCCGCACCTATAACATTTTGTTATCCGAGGGTCGTCAGGTCGCCGTAGCACTGATAGTCCCGTAGGGTGCCTGCGCACCAAAACCATGGTGCGTGATACGCACCCTACCTTTCGGGTAATAGCGTAGCCCCCATACCCTGGTTTGACATGTCAGGTTATGTCAACTAACCTGACCGTATGGCAAATATAAAAATCAGTTCAAAGGTTGATGAGGCCGTCTGGGAAGAACTCAAGGTTGCAGCCCACGAGTCCCATCAAAATATATCTGGCATGGTCAATGAAGCCATTACGGAGTATTTGCAACGTCGACGCGTGCGTCCTGCCGTATTATCACACCTGAATGATTCCATTCGAGACAATGAAGAACTGGGTGAGCTCTTGGCTAAATGAGTAATCACTTTCTCACCCTGGATGAAGTACTGGAGATGCACTCTGTACTACTTAAACGATTCGGTGGTGCCGAGGGTGTACGGGATTTAGGCCTGCTGGAGAGTGCATTATATCGTCCACAAACCGGTTATTACCATAGTCTGTTTGAAATGGCTGCGGCGCTATTCGAGTCATTAATCAAGAATCATCCCTTTATCGATGGTAATAAACGCGTTGCCTTTTTTGCCACCGATGTCTTCCTGCGTATGAATGGTTACCACTTTGTTGTAGGGGCAAAGACCGCACATGGATTTCTCATGAATCTATTTGAAACTGATAGCTGCGATATGGCACACCTGCAGCCATGGATTACCAGGACAGTCAGGTCGCTATAGCGCTGATAGTTTAACGAAATCCAGTAAAGTAGCGCCTCCCCCCTGCTTCAGGGTATACTCAACCACATAATAAATGTACTCAGCGCATATCAGGTACATAATAATGAATCAGGGGAAGATGCTATGGATAACTCAACTCATCAGCTATGCAGATTGCAGACACTAAGAGCGAGTCTGCTAATATTCACTATCATGCTACTCAGTGCATGTGGTGGCGGTGGTGGTGGTAGCAGTAGTTCAGTAGCAAACGTCCTGTCCGGTACTGCAGCGACTGGTGCTCCTATCGCGGGATATGTCTACATCACGGATATCAATGGCATTGAAATCAACGTCCCCATACAAGCGGATGGAAGCTATTCAATTGATGTCTCCGGCATGACGGCTCCCTTTATACTTCGAGCCATACCCAATGATAGCAATCTACCCGTACAATACTCCTATGCTACGGCATCAGGAACTGTCAACATCACACCTCTAACCAGCCTGGCTCTGTTCCTCGCCAATAACCAGGAAGATCTGGATACACTTAGAACCAATTGGGCAAACCGGTCTGGCACGATTACCGCATGGGGCTTAACCATCGCTCAGGCTAAAATCAATGCCAACTTCTATAATTATTTTACCCGCATCGGGCTTGATCCCAGCAGCTATAACTTTTTTTCAGCCGCATTTAATGCAGATGGATCCGGCTTCGATGAGCTGCTAGATACATTGCAAGTCAACATCAATATGTATGCAGGATCATTTAATATTAGAGAAAATAATAATGCATTTGTTCTCTTTTACGATAACGTCGATCTTAGCAGGATAAATACCGAGGAGATCGGTGGTATAAGACATCCAGGAAATTATGAAGCAGTTATTATCCTGACCATGACGTACAGCGAGGCCAGCACAGATTCTCCCTACAACAACGGAGATCAGGCCTTGTTCATTATGCGTCGTGATGGCACCTTGTTAGTAACCGATCAGCTTGATATGGCCTCCCTCACGGATAATTCCTTCGATAATTCTGCCACTATTATCGCTAGTGACTTCAACCTTGATTCACTCGGGCAATATGTCTGGTCTAACAGCAATAACACTATCGACTACACCTTATTGTTTAATTACCAGTTCGATCTCACCGATAGCAATGGCAATCTCCTGGGGTATTTCACACCCGTTACTACCGACTATAACTATGACGTCAAGAGCGTCACAGATGTAACAAGCCTAACAGGCGAAGGCACTATAACAACCATAAATCCTGGTTTGGAAACAGGGATAATCATAACTCTCAGTACAAGAATGGGAACACCACCCCCCTCAAATGCCAGCTCATGGTCTAGTACAGTAGTTTCATGGTCTGGAGCAGCATCCAGCGTAACGAATGTCATCGGTCTAACCCCGGGAATTACAGGAGGAAGTGGTCTGCGCATCAATCCCAGTCGACCCCTTAATGAAGTTACACTCAGGGTCAATCCTGGATCATTTCTTACAACTGGCAATCTGACACCCCCAATCACCAACACAACCACTATAGATAGTGCCTTAACGTCTTTGACTATTGGTACAACGATCCCGGTAAGAACAAGCACCGTTACCATCAATACTGGGGCATCAATGCTTATCAGTGGCAGTGCAACCAATACTACAAGCTTATCAGTGCAATAAGGTATCGCTACAAAACCCCTCACTCTCAAGGATACGCTTCAGCTTGTGCAGGGCATCTAACTGAATCTGACGCACACGTTCACGCGTTACCCCAATCTCCTTACCGACCTCTTCCAGGGTACAGACACGGGATCCATGCAGACCAAAACGTCGTTCTACCACCTGACGCTGTTTGGGATTGAGCATCGATAACCAATGATCAATATTAACCTGCACATCCTCATGCTCCAGCAGGCTGGAGGGATCAACATCATGCTCATCCGGGATAGTGTCCAACACCGAGTGTTCGGAACCATAATGACTCACGGCATCCAGTGACGAAGTACGTTCATTCAACTTGAGCATTTTCTTTACATCTGCAACCGGCTTGTCCAGTAGCTCACTGATCTCTTCTGCTGTCGGTTCTCGATTCAATGCCTGCGATAGATTCCTTGCCGCACGCAGATAGACATTGATACCCTTAACCACATGGATGGGCAGACGAATGGTGCGCGTCTGGTTCATGATGCCACGCTCAATATTCTGACGTATCCACCAGGTTGCATAGGTTGAAAAACGAAAGCCACGTTCCGGATCAAACTTCTCAACCGCACGAATAAGACCCAGATTACCCTCCTCAATCAAATCCAGTAAGGCAAGGCCACGATGCAGATAGCGACGAGCAATCTTGACCACCAGACGCAGATTGCTCTCAATCATGTGATTGCGAGCCTCTTCATCACCTTTCTGCGCCTTACGTGAGTATGCGACCTCTTCCTCTGCTGACAATAATGCTGAAAAACCAATTTCATTCAGATAAAGACGCGTCGCATCCAGTTGTTCACGCGTGGTCTTACCTGCCATCCTGGAGACATCACCCTCAGACTGAGATTTTTTATCCTTCTTATTGTCACTACTATCGCTCATGTATCTCCCTGCCCCCTAACGTCGAGGAAGATAACGCAATGGATCAACTGGCTTACCATTACGTCTTATCTCAAAATGTAACATCGTACGTTGTGTACCACTATTCCCCATCAAGGCGATCCTTTGCCCCGCCTTGATCAGATCCCCTTCACCGACCAGTAACCGACTATTATGTGCGTAAGCACTTAAATAGGTCTTACTATGCATGATGATAATAAGGCGACCATAGCCTACAAGTCCACTGCCACTATAAACCACCTTGCCCGCCGCTGCTGCCTGAATCACGGTACCAGACTGACCGGCAATTGCAATCCCCTTCTTACCCGAGGTTTTTTTATTAAACTTGCGTAACAAACGACCTTCTACCGGCCACTGCCATCTTATCTTACCAACATGATTAAATTCATTGTTTTTAATACGTTTTTTATTTGTATTTTTGTTATTTGATAAAGCATGATTAGAAGGTTTAATATAGGTAACCTTACTCTTTGCTGCTGGCTTGTTCTTTATTACCGCCTTGTTCGATGCCTGTTTATTACTTGCTGTCGCTATCGTTACCCGTGTTTTCCCTGCCTGTAATAACAATTTCTGATTAACATAGATCGTATAAGGTGCCTTGATATTATTCCAGCGGGCAATTTGAGCAATATCCCGCCCATGTTGCCAGGCAATTGAATATAATGTGTCGCCCTTTTTAACCCGATGATACTTTGGCACCCACAGTGGTTTAATACCATGATCAACAACGGGTGGCCGAACCACAGGAGCACTACAGGCTGTGATTAAAAACAGTAATAAAACAGGCAGCCAATTCATATACTGGACTCATCAGGTCCATTGAATTAAAAAATAAAGAGTCACCACAAGCACAATCACGCCCCAACCTATTCGTTCTACATATTGTGGTAATAACTGAGCCATCCGTTCCCCCTTCCATACCAGCAACCCCGCCACCAGATAAAAGCGCAGGCCACGTCCAATCACAGAAGCAAGAACAAAGGGAAACAGGCCCATCGATAGACTCCCTGCCGTAATCGTAAAAACCTTATAGGGGATCGGCGAAAAACCCGCCAGAAAGATAGCCCAGAAACCCCATTCAGAAAACCAGTGTTTGGCATGCAGATAAGCTGCTTCGTAACCCGCCGAAACAATAATCGCCTGCATCATCTCAAAAGCAAAATAACCCAGCACATAACCCAATAAACCACCCGCTACCGAGGCTATCGTGGTCAAAAAAGCATAACGCCATGCCGCAGCAGGTTTTGCCAGACACATCGGCGCCAACATCACATCAGGGGGTATAGGAAAAAACGATGATTCAGCAAAACTAAGCCCGGCAAGATACCAGGGGGCCTGGGGCTTCTGCGCCCAAAGCATCATAAAATTATACAAACGTGTAAACATTGCTAAATCAGAACTCCCCTAACTCGCACCCGTTAACAGCGGTACAAATTTCACATCTTCAAAATCTTCTCGTTCATAAGCATCGGCACTCTTGCGCGTCACAATAGCCAGCCGCTGCACCTGATCACCCAACGGCAAGATAAGCCGCGCACCGATTGCCAATTGTTCCAGCAAGGCATTAGGCACCTCCTGCGGAGCCGCTGTCACCAGGATAGCATCAAAAGGACCCTGCTCGACCCAACCCCAGGAACCATCACTATGTTTACAACGAATGTTAGGCAGGTTCAGTTCACGAAAACGTCTTCTCGCCTGTTGCTGTAATACTGATATGCGTTCAACGGTATAGAGCATGGGGACAATTTTTGACAACAGCGCTGCCTGATAACCCGATCCGGTACCAATCTCCAGCACCCGTTCCGGTAGATCACCATTAATCAATAACTCCGTCATGCGTGCCACGGTATAGGGATGCGATATAGTCTGACTATGACCAATCGGCAAGGCGGTGTCCTCATAAGCACGGGTTGCCAGCGCCTCATCAACAAAGCAATGACGTGGCAACTCACGCATGGCTGCCAGGACCCGTTGGTCCTTGATCCCCTTATCCTGTAGACGCGTTATCATACGATCTCGCGTCCGTTGTGAGGTCATACCCATCCCGCGCATGACATTATTCATCACCGCTCCACCCAGGTATTCAGGATATGAATAGCATCATGTTGCGTCAAATCGGTATGAATAGGCGTGATCGAGACGAAACCCTCTTTCACTGCATGAAAATCAGTTCCAGCGCCTGCATCGGCCTCTTTACCGGGTGGGCCGACCCAATAAATCGGTTTACCACGAGGATCATGTTCACGCACCACCGGTTCCGCCTTATGTCGATTGCCAAGACGAGTAACCTTAAAACCAGATAACTCAGACCAGGGTCGATTAGGCACATTCACATTCAGTATGGTATCAACTGGCAGAGGTTGTTCCAGCAAACGTTGCAACAGATCCCGAGCCACACGTCCGGCGGTATCATAATGAGTCTTGTTACCATCCGTCACCAGAGAGATAGCCATTGCTGGCAAACCTAAAAAACGTCCTTCTGTTGCAGCCGCCACGGTACCTGAGTACAACACATCATCACCCAAATTAGCCCCGGCATTAATACCGGATACAACAATATCCGGTTCATCATCCAGCAAACCGGTAATGGCAAGATGCACACAATCCGTTGGCGTACCATCCACGCACATCACACCCTCACTGATCTGTCTGGCTCGCAATGGGTAATCCAGGGTCAGGGAGTTACTGGCACCACTACGATCCCGATCCGGTGCCACCACAAAGATCTCAGCCATATCCGCAAGGCTTTTACTTAATATAGCAATTCCCTCGGACTGATAACCATCATCATTACTTATCAATATCTTCATTACATCTACTATCACCGCAAAAAAGGTTTTACAATATAGGCAACCGAGGTTTCATATTCATTATGTCCAAACGCAACAAAATCAGTATCGAGGATAGCCGCCTGTTTCGTGAGAACATTGGTCAGGTCAAACCGGTCAAACAAGACCACATAGCACCTTTCCGAAAACCGCCCAGCCCTCGACCAAGACCCGTAGAACACTTTATAAGTGACATCATACAGGATCGATTCTCGGATGAATACGAACCTGCCGATGCCCATCCTAATGAATTATGGTTCTCACGCACAGGCATACAGCACAACACCCTGCGGCGACTAAAAAGCGGGCGATTTAATAACACAGCCACGCTGGATCTGCATGGATTAACCGTGCCTGATGCACGTCAGACACTGCTGGAGTTTCTCAATCACTGCTACCGACTAGAGCTACGATTTATCCGTATTATTCACGGCAAGGGACATCATTCTCATAACGGACAAGCGAAATTAAAACACAAGGTCGATAACTGGCTACGCCAATGCCATGAGGTGCTCGCCTTTTGCTCCACGGATCGAGCCCACGGCGGTACTGGAGCGGTTAATGTGTTATTGAGGACTAGATAATATCCAGCACATTCTCTGGCGGTCGACCAATGGCTGCCTTGTCACTGCTAATAACCACCGGTCGTTCAATCAGGATCGGATTATTAACCATTAATTCAATCCATTCCTGTTGCGAACGTTCATCAGTTGTCTTAATACCCAGGTCACCTGCCACCGATTCATTGAAGCGAATAAGCTCATGTGCCTCAATCCCCAGCTTGCTGATAATCGATTTTAACTCATCAACAGAAGGGGTATCCTCAAGATAGAGGATAACGTCCACCTTGACATCATGCTCATCCAATAGTGCCAGGGTCGCTCTGCTCTTGCTACAACGCGGATTATGTAATATTGATACAGTCATAAGATCATCAACTCCTGGACATGAATTCCCGGGTTTCGGTATTCACCTTGATATTTTCTCCCGGGGTTAGATATTCCGGTACCAGCACCACTAAACCCGTGCTCAAGGTTGCCGGTTTAGTGCGTGCAGAAGAAGATGCTGTCTTCATACCCGGTGCACATTCTTCAATAACAAGATTCACCGTAGCGGGCAGTTCAATACCCAGAATCGCATCATCATGAACCAGCGCCTTAATACCCTCCAGACCATCGGTCAAAAACAGCAATTCATCCTCCACCACTTCATCAGCCAGGGTATACTGCTCATAGCTATCAATATCCATAAAGGTACAGCCATCACCATCCCGATACGACAATTGAACATCCCGTCGCTGTACATCAATCGCCTCAACCACCTCATCGCCTTTGAAACTACGTTCAAACTTCTGCCGCGAGACAATATCCCTGCCTGCAACCTTATACAGGGTGTTACCACTGCGCGATGACGGTGATTGCACCTGCACATGTTTAACCATGATGTTACGACCATCATACAAAAACACCATGCCCCTTTTTATTTCATTTGCCTTCATACCAATTACTCATCCTGTTTTCTTTTATTGAACACTCAAGAGACAGGGATTGTTCTTCTCTAACAGAGACCCTTGCCCGCATGGACGCGGGCATGGAGCACCATGGATGGTTTCACGGCGTGTCTCTGTTAGAGAAGAGCAATCCCTGTCTACTCATCCTCATTACACATGCCTTTCAGCACCATATCAGTCAGACTAACAATACCAATAATATGATTCCCACTCACTACAGGTGCCCGAGACAGACCAAAACGATCAAATAAACGTGCACAATAGCGAATATCCATATCAGGATGAACCGTAAGCACGGGCTTACTCATCACCTCGTAGATATTAATACGCTCCGGCGAACGATCCTGTGCCAACACCTGTCGGGCAATATCAGCCAGCATCACCATACCATACTCATCATCTTCATCGCGTTTATCCACAATCAAACTCTTGGTCTCAATATACTTCATCTTGTTCAAGGCTTCACTGACAGTCGTCATACCATCAACCATGTCATATTTAGCCTTCATGACATCACGCACACAGAATCGTTTTTTATCATTCATAGTTGTTCCTCTACTTTCTCGGTAAGACTATTTATCTGATGACTCACACCCACCGCATCTTCCACATCAATTTGAAAGGCAATTCCTGTCCCCGGTTTACTTTCAAACTCACCAATCTCTGAAATAGTCTCCAGAATGGTTCGACTTAAATGTTCTTCAACCAGGAATAACAACATATCGCGTTGTGTCTCCAGGCTTAAACCTAAAAAGGTCTTGGTCTTTTCCAACCCTTCACCCCGAGCGTGATTAATCACCGTAGAACCCGTTGCTCCCGCCTTTCTAGCTGCATCAAGAACATCTTCCGTCTTATCATCCTCAATCAATGCTATCAATAATTTAAAATGCATATCTTTCTCCGCAAGTTTTATTACTCATTAAGATTTTTATTCCTTCTTGACCACCATTCGCTTAATTGCGCATAGACCATCACCGAAATAATCGGAAATAGACTGGCAAAGGCAATCAAACCAAAACCATCCAGCAGGGGGCTTCGTCCAGGTACTGTACTTGCCAAACCCAGACCGAGGGCAGCAACCAAAGGCACGGTTACCGTCGAGGTCGTTACACCACCGGAATCATAGGCAAGAGGGATAATCATACGTGGTGCATAAAAGGTCTGGATAATCACAATGACATAACCGGTAATAATATAATAATGTAATGGGGTTCCGGTAATAATCCTGAACACGCCCAGGGTAAGACCAAAAGAAACACCAACCGCCACGGCAATACGCAGCCCCCAGACACCAATGACACCACCCGAGACATCCTTTGCCTTGATGGCTACCGCCAATAATGCCGGTTCAGCCACTGTCGTAGCAAAACCAATCGCTGCAGCAAACAGATAGACCCACGTATAATCAGACCAGTGCAGAATATAACTCGGCAAATGATCATCACCCAGGAGAAAACGGGTATCCGTTAACTGCTTTGCCATAAGTTTACCTAGTGGAAATAAGGCATGTTCCAACCCTTCAAGAAAAAAGGTTAAACCAATCAACACATAGACAAAGCCGACACACACCTTGCCCAGATTAGGTATCGGACGACGAATAACCAGCAGTTGAAAACCAAAGATAATAACGGCAATCGGCAACACATCCTGTACCGTCTGCCAAAAAACCATGAGTAACTCGATAAGCGACTGCATTACATAATCATCCCGTAAGCAAGCACAAAGATAATCGGCATCAAGGAGGCAAAGGCAATCAGACCAAAACCATCAACCATCGGGTTACGCCCCTTGATCGATAGCGCCAGACCCACCCCTAATGCAGTCACCAGCGGGACAGTAATCGTCGAGGTTGTTACCCCACCGGAGTCATAGGCAATACCAATAATCTCTTTAGGTGCAAACCCGGTCATAATAACGACCAGCGTATAACCTGCCATAATAAAATAATGCACTGGCCAGCCCATGACAATACGAAACACACCCAGTATCAGGGAAAAACCAACGGATATTGCCACGGTAAAACGTAGACCTGAGGCATAAGCCTTTGTTGCCTCATCACTGCCAGCAATAACCCCGGCATCAGCGGCAACCGCTGCCGCCTCATTAGCCACAGCAATTAATGCCGGTTCTGCCACTGTAGTACCAAAACCAAGGGCAAATGAAAAACACAGCAACCAGAACAAACTTCCTTTTTTAGAAAAGGCATAGGCCATGGATTCACCAATCGGGAACAGACCCAGTTCAAGACCTCGTACAAACAGGCTCAATCCGATCACCACAAAAACCACACCCATTACAATATCCAACAAATCAGGAATCGGCTGTTGAATCACAAGCAACTGAAAGAATGCAATCACCAGAATTATCGGTAAAAGATCCGCAATACTACCGCGCATTGATAAAAACAAGGCTAAAAATTGCTTTTTCACAGAGGCTTCTATATCCCTTAAGTATTAATAGCATGGAAGCTTTGCATGAATCAGATTTTCTTTCAAGACAAGACTGAATACACTTGCTACAATCTCAATCTATCTACAAGAAATCTAATCATCGAAGGAATATCCATGTCTGAACATACCACAGAATCAGGACTGCAATATGACGATCTCACTTTAGGTGACGGTCAACTGGCAACCGGTGCCGGACAGACGGTAACGGTGCATTATACCGGCTGGTTGGAAGATGGTACCGAGTTTGATTCCAGCGTAGCGCGTAATGAACCTTTTAATTTCCCTCTTGATGTGGGTTATGTTATTCGCGGCTGGGATGAAGGTGTTAAGGGTATGAAGATTGGTGGCAAACGAAAATTAACCATCCCTTCAGATCTTGGCTATGGACCACAAGGTGCTGGTGGTGGTGCCATTCCAGCCAATGCAACCTTGATCTTCGAAATTGAGTTACTTGCCATTTCTGAATAATGCATTCTCAAGCAGATAAAGAATATATTTCAAATAGTGTCACCCGAGCCTTGCAGGAAGATATTGGCTCCGGAGACGTTACTGCGGCACTCATCCCTGCCGATCACATCAGCCAGGCCAGGGTCATTACCCGTGAACCCATTGTTCTCTGTGGTTGTGAATGGTTTGAGCAAACACTGCAAGAGATTGATGAGACGATAGCTATTCACTGGCACTATCAGGATGGAGATATCATCGCAAAAAATGAAATGCTATGCACACTACAGGGGAATTCCAGGAATTTGTTAAGCGGTGAGCGAACTGCCCTGAATTTCCTGCAAACCCTGTCCGGCGTAGCAACCTTATCAAGACGTTATGCTGATCAGGTATCCGATACAAAAACGCAGATACTGGACACCCGCAAGACTATTCCCGGCCTCCGACTGGAGCTAAAATATGCAGTTAAAACAGGAGGCTGTAAAAACCATCGCACTGGACTGTACGATGGCATCCTTATCAAGGAAAATCATATCCAGGCAGCAGGGGGTATCGTGAAGGCCATACAGCAGGCTCAAAAACTGAAGACAGGACTCTTCATAGAGGTCGAGGTTGAGTCACTGGATGAGCTCCGTATCGCCATTGATAATGGGGCTGAACGTCTGTTATTAGACAATTTTAGCCTGGCACAACTGGAAGATGCAGTTAAAATCAATGATAATAAAGCCTCATTAGAGGCATCCGGCGGTATTACGCTGGAAAACATATCTGCGGTTGCCGCTACCGGAGTTGACTGGATCTCAACCGGTAGCCTGACCAAAAACATACAGGCTGTCGATCTTTCGATGCTATTCGAGTAGTGCGGGAACCGTGAATAAAATACCTGACGACAAATATTCTGAAATCCTGCAAGTGCCACCTCTTCCCGCTGTGGCACAAAGACTCATCTATGAGGCTGGGCGTGAAGACATTAATATCCACGAACTAGCGACCATCATTCAACTTGACCCCGGACTCACGACCCGCATCATCGGTTTAGCCAACTCAGCCTATTTTGGTTATCGCGATAAGATATATACCATTGTTGATGCCATTATTCGTGTATTAGGTCTGAATCTGGTTAAAAATCTCGCCCTCGGTATCGCCTTGAATAAACCCTTCAATAGTAAAAAGTGCCAACACTTTCATATTGACCACTATTGGTATCAATCCATAGAGACCGCCTCGTTATGTGCCGGTCTAGCACCTTACATTGGCCGTTCTAAAGAACAGATTCACAGTGTTTATCTCGCCGGTTTAATCCATAACCTTGGCCGACTGATATTGGCACATAGCTTTCCTCAACAGATGGACAAGATTTTATCCAGTTGTAGCAACATGGATGAAGATGTCATTATTAACATGGAATCTATAGAAATCGGAATCAACGAATACCAGGCAATCACCTCTCTGGTGAAGTCCTGGGAATTGCCCGAAGATATTATTTGTATGATTGAATATCAGTCTGATCCCGCATACCGGGGAGATCACTGGAAAGAGGCTACATTAATCCGTTATTGCTCCAATGTATCAAACCTGATGTATCACAACCCGGAAGTGATCTTTGAGAATGAAGATTTGATTGAAGACATTAATATCAAGGAATTAAAAAAGGAACGCATACTCAAGGAAATCAGCAAGCTCTGTATGCAGGATAAAAAGAACCGAACAATGGCTCAATCCCTTGCCGAATAAGGTCGATAAGCTATTTAACCACGGTTAGTTGCGGCTTACCGGGCTTTTTACTAGCATCAGGCCCTGGTTCTGGTGGCACAGGATTTTCATTCTCTTCTATGGAAAAAACCATTCCCTTACCATTCTCCTGCGCATAGACTGCAAGGATCGAGGCGATTGGCAAGAAAATATCGGTTGTTTTACCTGAAAAACGCGCACTAAAACTAATAAATTCATTACCCATAGAAAGATTTTGTACGGCTAACGGATTAATATTCAGAGTTAATTGTTCATCCTTGATATGCGCACTCGGCACCTCTACCCCATCAACCCCGGTGTTCACCAGGATATAAGGGGTATACTCGTTATCCATAATCCACTCATAAAGAGCACGGATTAAATAGGGACGACTCGAGGTCATTTAGTCCATCATCTCTTCTTCGATCTCTGTCAGACTTTCTTGAAAATCTTCCCGATCAAACACTCGATTGGCATATTCAAGCACAGCCCGCGCCTGTTTGGGCAGCTCAATATCGTATGATCTCAAACGCCACAACAACGGTGCCAGACAACAATCAACCAGACTGAGATCATCATTAAGAAAATAAGGCTTAGCGGCAAAAACTTCTGCACTAGAGGTCAGGCTATCACGCAACATCTTACGAGCCTTGTTTGCAGCCTTCTCATTTTTCCCGGTCAATGCCTCCAGCAGACCATACCAATCCTTGTTAATTCGGTAAATCATCAATCGAGACTTTGCTCTAGATACCGGATCAACTGCCATCAATGGCGGATGTGGAAAACGTTCATCTAGATATTCCATAATAACCTGAGAACCATATAGCACCAGATCCCGGTCAACCAGGGTTGGCACCGTACGGTAAGGATTCAGATCAATCAGATCCTCCGGTGGATTATCCAGATCAACATCATTAATCTCAACCGTGATACCCTTAACAGCCAACACTAATCGAACCCGATGGCTATAAGGACAACTCGCCTCGGAAAATAACGTCATTATCGATCGACGACTCGCTACAACAGCCATTAATGAATATCCTTCCAGTACTCTTTCTTCAACAAATAGGCAATAACAAGGAATATGGCAAGAAAGATCAAGACCTTTATACCCAATGCCTGACGTTCTAACTGTATCGGTTCGGCGATATAAGACAGAAAACTCACCAGATCCAACACTGCTGCATCATACTCCTCAGGACTCATTGTACCGGGTGTTTCAAGTGCCAGTTTCTCAATCACCTGTATACCATTAACCGTCTCATAGACAGGAACCTGTATACCCTGTAGTTCCCACAGGACATTAGGCATACCCACATCAGCAAACACACGATTATTAACACCAAACGGACGTGAATCATCCTTATAGAAGGAACGCAGATAGGTGTACAACCAATCAACCCCGCGTGAACGGGCAACCAAGCTCAAGTCAGGGGGTGCAGTACCAAACCAAACGGTTGCATCAGCAGCAGGCATAGCAGAATTCATATGTTCTGCAATCTTCGCATTGGCCGGCATCAGGGTATCCATAATCTCGGTCTCACTCAGACCCAGACCCGCTGACATCTGGTTATAACGCATATAACCCGCAGAATGACAGCCCATGCAGTAGTTAACAAACATCGTTGCACCACGTTGCAGTGACTGTTGATCGGAGACATCCACCTTGGCATGATCCAGGTGTCCACCGGCGGACGCAAGGCTGGCGGCTGAAAAAAACAGGCTCACAAAAGCTAATAAAATTTTACTTTTCATTTGAATGTCACCCTTTCTGGAACAGGCTTGGTCTTGTCCATCTTCGTGTAAATTGGCATCAACAGGAAGAAGGCAAAATAGATAATAGAACAAATGCGTGAGATCATCGTTAGCGTTGGATTAGGTGCTTGCATACCTAACCAACCCAGGATGAAGAAGCTGACCACAAACAAGGCCAACGCCGTCTTGTAAATACCACCACGATAACGAATAGACTTCACAGGACTACGATCCAGCCATGGCAGGAAGAACAACACCACAATGGCAGCACCCATAGCAACAACACCCAGGAACTTATCAGGCACTGCACGCAAGATCGCATAGAATGGCGTGAAATACCATAAAGGCGCAATATGCTCCGGTGTCTTCAGCGGATTAGCAGGAACAAAGTTATCCTTCTCCAGGAAGTAACCACCCATTTCCGGCATGAAGAAGATAATCAGCGAGAAGAACATCAGGAAGACAACCACACCGACAATATCCTTAACCGAATAATAGGGGTGGAATGGAATGCCATCCAGAGGGATACCATTTTCGTCCTTGTGCTTCTTGATCTCTACACCATCCGGGTTATTAGAACCGACTTCGTGTAATGCCAGGATGTGAGCAACAACCAGACCCAACAGAACAATCGGCACAGCGATAACATGGAAGGCAAAGAAACGGTTCAGGGTAACATCCGATACAACGAAATCACCACGAATCCATAATGCCAGCGCATCACCAATACCCGGGATAGCACCAAACAGGGAAATAATCACCTGTGCACCCCAGTAAGACATCTGACCCCAAGGTAACAGGTACCCCATAAAGGCCTCTGCCATCAAGGCAACATAAAGGAACATACCAAAGATCCATATCAATTCACGTGGCTTACGGTAAGAGCCGTACAACAGACCACGGAACATGTGCAAATAGATCACAACAAAGAAGGCCGAAGCACCGGTCGAGTGCATATAACGCAATAACCAGCCCCACTCAACATCACGCATGATGTATTCAACCGAGGCAAAGGCCAGCTCAGCATCCGGTTTGTAGTTCATCGTCAGCCAGATACCGGTAATGATCTGATTAACCAGCACTAACAGTGCCAATGAACCGAAAAAATACCAGAAATTGAAATTCTTGGGCGCATAATATTCAGCCAGGTGTTCATTCCACAACTTGCTTAGAGGGAAACGTGCATCAACCCAACCGAGTAAATCCGTCATTTTATTACTCATTATGCGACTCCTTTATCTTGACCAATCAGGATTCTGCTATCACCCATATAATAGTGCGCAGGGATGACCAGATTAGTTGGCGCAGGCACACCGCTGTATACGCGACCGGCAAGATCAAAACGTGAACCATGACAAGGACAGAAGAAACCCCCCTTCCACTCAGGCCCAAGATCAGCCGAAGCCACCTCTGGACGATAGGTTGGCGAACAACCCAGGTGCGTACAGATACCAATCGCAACCAGATACTCTGTCTTAATAGCACGGAACTCATTCTTCGTATATTCAGGCTGAATCGACTCATTGGATGCCGGATCACGCAATGAGGACTCAATGGCCTTCATGCCTGCCAGCATCTCTGGCGTACGGCGCAGAATCCAGACCGGCTTGCCACGCCATTTAACACGGATCATTTGCCCCGGCTCAATCTTGCTGATATCAGCTTCTACGGGGGCGCCTGCGGCCTTGGCACGCGCACTGGGTTGCATCGAGGCAACGAAAGGAACGGCAACAAATGCAGCTCCTACGCCACCTACGACGGTAGCAGCCACGGTTAAAAACCGACGTCGGCTATTATCTACACCATCTGTACTCATGGGGGATTTTCTCCACTCGATTGAACAACTATACGATAAAACAAACAGACCCGTACCACGCCGAATCCACAAATCCTGTAAAATTCGAATCCACACAACAGATCCGAGCTTGGGGGCACATCATACAGGATTTAGCACATAAAATTAATGTTATTAAAGGAAAAAAATTATAATTTCATGATAAATATCAGTCAAACTGAGATCTTTGCATAATAGATTCACAAGTAAAAACAGCTTAAACCCTGCTGCTTTTCGTTAGAAAACTTGTCAATATCCAGATATTAACTGCGTTTCCTGCCTCTATCATGCAAAGGTCTCAGACTGGATTATCAATATCAATAAAGTAGTGAGTCAGTGAAAAATGTTGCGCCAGATACTCACCCAGAGCCTGCACACCATAGCGTTCAGTGGCATGGTGACCGCAAGATAAGTAGTGAATTCCACGTTCCCGCGCAATATGCACCGTTGGCTCTGATATCTCACCACTAATGAAGGCATCAACCCCCAGATCGGCCGCCTGATCAATATAAGACTGGGCCGCACCACTACACCAGGCAAGCGATTCAATCTGTGCCGGCCCGTCGCCGACACACAAAACATCCCTTTCCAGACTCTGACCAATATGGTCAGCCAACTGCTCAATCGACATCTTATGCTCCAGACACCCACTCATCAGCAAGCCATCCGCAGCCGTAGCCTGCCGGATAAACCCCAGGCGTTCAGCCAACTGAACGTTGTTACCCAGGCGGGGATGCGCATCCAGTGGCAGATGATAGGCCAGTAAACTGACATCTGCGGCCAATAGACTGGCAATTCGACGACGTTTTATACCTGTAATCCTCGCATCCTCACCTTTCCAGAAGTAACCATGATGAACCAGCAATGCATCGGCACCCATAGCAACCGCCTCATCAATCAATGCCTGGCTCGCCGTAACCCCCGTCACCAGGGTCTTGATCTCGGATCGCCCCTCTATTTGTAGCCCATTAGGGCAATAATCATTAAATTGACCCACCGCCAGCAGATCATCCAGGTGATGCAGCATTTCATGCAAGGTAATCATTAGGCAAGGAACCTCTGGTTAATTAATTCAATTTTTGTAATTATAACCCCTATCAACCAACAATCACCCTCAACAACCGGGCGCTCTATGAAAAAACAATTCTATTCAGGTTTTATTATCCAGTCCATCCTGACCGGACTCGCTACAGCAGGTCTCCTGCTACTGTTATGGCCTGAACTTATCTCTCGCCCCCCTGAATTGGTTGAGATCCAGCAAGTGGCACCGCATACCCGACCCGCCGGTAGCGGCCCGGTATCCTACGCCGATGCCGTCGCTATCGCAAAACCCGCCGTGGTCAACATCTATACTCGCAAATTGGTCACCGAACGTCGACAGTTAATGTTCAACAACCCGATCATGCAATATTTCTTTGGCAAGAATCTCTCACAACAACGCCAACGTCTACAAACCAGTCTCGGATCAGGCGTTATTATTAGCACACAAGGTTACATCCTGACCAATAATCACGTCATTGCCGGTGCCGATCAAATTAAGATCCTACTCGCCGATGGTCGTACCGTGCAAGCCAGTGTTGTCGGTAGCGATCCTGATACCGATCTATCGGTTTTACAGATTAATCTCGATAATCTACCCAGCATCATTATTGGTGAATCCAATAGCCTGCGTGTTGGCGATGTCACCCTTGCCATCGGCAACCCATTCGGGGTGGGACAAACCGTCACTCTCGGCATTGTTAGTGCCAAGGGCAGAAATCAGCTCGGCATCAATGCCTTTGAAGACTTCATCCAGACTGATGCCGCCATCAACCCCGGTAATTCCGGTGGTGCATTAATCAATGCCTATGGTGAATTAATTGGTATCAACACCGCCATCTTCAGCAAGTCCGGGGGATCACAGGGCATTGGTTTTGCCATCCCGGTCAACCTTGCCAAAGACATCATGAAACAGATCATTGAACATGGCAGTGTGGTGCGTGGATGGCTCGGCATTGAGGCACAGGATCTGAATGCCGAACTGGCAAGATCACTCTCGTTCAAGGGTAATCATGGTGTACTGATCTCCGGTATTTTTCGTAATGGCCCGGCTCATCTGGCCGGTCTTCAACCGGGCGATATTATTACCCATATCAACAATAAAGCGGTCAGTAATGCACGCAATACCATGAACCAGAACTCACGCCTGAAACCGGGAACCACCATTCAGCTACGCATTGTGCGCATGGGTAATGAGTTTGAAAAACAGGTTCGTTTAATTCGTCGCCCGCAGCAGGAATAAATAAAAAAATCACAGCTAGGGTGCTACGAAGGGGTAGGGTGCGTATTACGCACCAAAACCATCTTCAACGCCTGCACAAATGCCTTGTTCTCATCAACTGTCCCCACCGTAACACGCAGACAATCCTGTAACAGGGGGTGGCTACCATGTAGATTCTTGATCAGGATCTTGTGCTCATCACGTAGGGCCTGGTGGATCTTATCGGCAGCACTTTGTGGAACACGTAGCAGAATAAAATTAGCCTCACTGGGAAAGGCATGCAGTCCAGGAAGATCGCCCAACTGTTCGAATAATCCGGCACGATCATTACGAATCATCGCGGTCTGCTGATCCAGCACCTGATGATGTTCAAGGGCAAACTCGGCGCTTATCTGGGTTAATACATTAATATTGTAGGGCAGGCGAATCTTGTTGATTTCCTGTATCCACTCGGGGGCACCGGCCAACAGACCCAGGCGCAGACCTGCCAGACCCATCTTGGATACGGTACGCATCACCAGCACATTATTATATTGCCCCAATCGAGACATATAACTGTGCTCGGTAAATGCGGCATAGGCCTCATCAATCACCACCAACCCCGGTGCCTGCTGAATGATTTGTTCAATATCACCCTCATGATACAAGTTACCGGTTGGATTATTGGGATAAGCAAGAAAAATTAGTGCCGGTTGATGTTGCTTAATCGCCGCCAGCATCGCAGACATATCCAGTTGAAAGTCATCATCTTGTAATGGCACACCGATGTATTCAACATCCAGCATAGTTGCCAGCATCTTGTACATGACAAAACCCGGCTCTGGACTCATTACCGCACCCTGCCCGGCAACCGCCATAATCAACATCTGTATCAATTCATCAGAGCCATTACCCAGCACCAGCGACATGCCATCCGGCACTGCCATCACTGCCGCTAGTTGCTTCATTAAGTTTTTAGCTGAAGGATCGGGATAACGGTTAATCGGGGCATCGTGCAGACGTTGCAACCAGACATCACGCAAATCACTCGACCACTGATAAGGGTTTTCCATTGCATCCAGTTTGATGTAACCCTCAGCCGAGGCAACAGAATAGGCTGATAGTGCCCGTATCTGCGGTGAGATAATGCGCTGAATAATATCCTTACTCGTGGTCAATATTACACCCTCTTTATTTCGCATCTTCGACACGATAGGCCGCTGAACGGGCATGAGCCACCAACCCCTCGCCTTCCGCCAACACCACCGCCGTCTTACCCAGTGTTGCCGCACCTAACGCTGAACAATTAATCAGGCTACTACGCTTCTGGAAATCATAGACCCCCAGTGGTGATGAGAAACGTGCGGTACGCGAGGTGGGTAATACATGGTTAGGCCCGGCACAATAATCACCCAGTGCCTCAGCCGTATAACGTCCCATAAAGATTGCACCCGCATGACGAATATCCTGTTCCAGTGATTCTGGATCAGCTACCGATAATTCCAAATGTTCAGGGGCAATATAATTGGATATCTCAACCGCCTGCTGCAAATCTTTCACCAGGATCAGGGCACCGCGCGTACTAATCGACTGTTCAATAATGACTGCCCTTGGCATGGTCTTGATCAGGCGTTGAATACTTGCCTCAACCTTATCCAGAAAACCCTCATCCGGTGATAACAGAATCGCCTGTGCATCCTCATCATGCTCCGCCTGTGAGAATAGATCCATCGCAATCCAGTCCGGGTCAGTATCACCATCACAGATCACCAGGATCTCCGAAGGCCCGGCAATCATATCAATACCGACATCACCAAATACCAGCCCCTTGGCGGTTGCCACATAGATATTACCCGGCCCAACAATCTTGTCTACCTGCGGGATGGTATCCGTCCCATAGGCTAGTGCCGCCACGGCCTGTGCCCCACCAATGGTAAAGACACGATCAACATCTGCTACTGCTGCCGCCGCCAGAACCAGTTCATTCACCACACCACCGGGTGTCGGCACCACCATAATCAACTCAGCGACCCCCGCCACCCTGGCTGGAATTGCATTCATCAATACAGAAGATGGGTAGGCTGCCTTGCCACCCGGCACATAAAGACCGACCCGATCCAGCGGGGTAATCTTCTGTCCCAACAAAGTACCATCCGCCTCGGTATAAGACCATGATTCTATCTTTTGATGTTCTGCGTAGGCACGCAAACGTTGTGCCGATAACTCCAGTGCCTCACGCTGTTCAACAGGAATATTTTTCAATGCCTGCTGAATCCGTTGTGGCGATATTTCCAGATCTGCCACCGCATTCACTTTCAATTGATCAAAACGCGTAGTGTATTCCAGCAATGCCACATCACCTCGCTTCTTGATATCAGCAATGATTGATCTGACCGTCTGATTAATTTGGTCATCGGCACTCGCCTCCCAGGATAATAAATTATCCAGACGGCTTTGGAAGTCATCCTGGTTTGCGTTTAACCGTTTGATATTCATACCTGTTCCTGTTTCATGGTGCGTAATACGCACCCTACCGTTACCAATAACCACAAGAGGCAGGGATTGCTCCTCTTTAGCAGAGACCCTTGCCCGCAGGGATGCGGGCATGGAGCCTACACGGACGTATTCACGGCGTGTCTCTGATAAAGAGGAGCGATTCATGCCTCGAACTCACAGCATTTCTTTGGTGCGTGGTACGCACCCTACCATTTGTTTCTGGTGCGTAATACGCACCCTACCTTCTAGCTGTAACTGCCTCTTCAAGCTGCTCAATCAACTTAACCACCCGCTCATGCTTCATCTTCATCGATGCCTTGTTCACAATCAGGCGTGAGCTAATATTCGCAATTAATTCGGTTGCTGCCAGACCATTAGCCTTCAAGGTATTACCCGTATCAACCACATCCACAATACAATCAGACAAACCAACCAGAGGAGCCAACTCCATCGAACCATATAACTTGATGATCTCAACCTGCTGCCCCAACGAGGCATAATAACGTTTGGCACTCTCCACATATTTGGTCGCCACTCGCATCGGCGCACGCGGTTCCGGTTTGCCTTCGGGCACCGCCACCATCAGACGGCAACAGGCAATATTTAGATCCAGCGGCTCATACAGACCGGCACCACCATGTTCCATCAAGACATCCTTACCTGCCACACCGACATCCGCCGCACCATATTGCACGAACACGGGCACATCCGAGGCACGAATAATCACTAGCTTAATATCATCGTGATTGGTATCCAGAATCAGTTTGCGACACTTCTCGGGATCATCCAGTGGGACAATACCGGCATGTGCCAGTAATGGCAGTGTATCCTTAAATATTCTGCCCTTGGAAACCGCAATTGTTAGTTGATCTTTCATATTTATTCACTTTAGAAAAGTCTAATTAATTATCACCACCACCACCCCCTTAAACTCAAGAGAAGGGCGATTCATGGCTCGAACTTATCAAGCACATTTTTTCAGTTAAAAGCATATCATCCCGGCACCCGACGAATAGTCGCACCCAGCTGAGATAATTTTTCTTCAATACACTCATAACCACGATCAATATGATAGATGCGATCCACTACCGTATCACCATCAGCCACTAGACCTGCCAGCACCAGACTTGCCGATGCACGCAGATCGGTTGCCATCACGGGAGCCGCTGTCAGGCGTTCAATACCCTGAGTAATCGCAGTATTACCTTCCACACGAATATTAGCCCCCATACGCTGCATCTCCTGCACATGCATGAAACGATTTTCAAAGACCGTTTCAGTAATCATACCGGTACCCTCAGCGATACTATTCAAGGCAGTAAACTGCGCCTGCATATCAGTCGGAAAGGCGGGATACGGCGCAGTATGAATATCAACCGCCTGTGGGCGCTTACCCTTCATATCCAACTCAATCCAGTCATCCCCCAATGTAATATCAGCACCCGCCTCTACCAGTGTCTGTAATACAGAATCCATAATGTCCGGGCGTGTATCCTTCAACTTAACACGCCCTCCGGTCATTGCTGCTGCCACCAGATAGGTTCCGGTCTCAATACGATCCGGCAACACCTCATAACTGGATCCCGACAGGCTATCAACACCCTCAATCTCAATACGATCCGTACCGGCACCACCAATCTTCGCGCCCATAGCATTCAGGAAATCAGCCAGATCCACGACCTCGGGTTCACGCGCGGCATTCTCGATCACCGTATCACCCTCGGCCAAACAGGCGGCCATCATCAGATTCTCGGTACCCGTCACCGTAATAATATCCATAACAATACGGGTGCCTTTAAGTCTGCCAGAACGCGCCCGGATATAGCCTGCTTCAACCTCGATCTCGGCACCCAGGGCTCGTAGCCCTTTAATATGCACATTAACAGGACGTGAACCAATCGCACAACCACCGGGTAAAGATACATCAGCACGACCATAACGGCTTAATAACGGCCCCAGTACCAGGATGGAAGAACGCATTGTTCGTACCAGTTCGTAAGGGGCATGAAAGGTTTTAATAGTTGATGAATTAACCTCAATGCTCATACGTTCACCCAGCACCAGGCTCACACCCATACCACCCAATAACTCCATGGTTGTTGTTACATCGTGCAGGTGAGGAATATTCTCAACACGCACCGGGCCGTCCACCAACAAAGTTGCTGCCATAATTGGCAATACCGCATTTTTAGCCCCGGAGATACGTATCTCACCGTCTAGACTCACACCACCACTGATAATTAATTTATCCACAAAACACCTGCAAAGACACTCATTTAATCTCGAAGTTTATAGCCACTACGCAACATTATAAGGCAAGCGACTGATATTAAAATAAAAAACCCAAACACCACAGAAAAACTTAACCATGGTGATATATCTGACACACCCAAAACACCATATCTAAAACCATCTATCATATAGAAAAATGGATTAAAACGGGAGATATCCGCCCATATTTCGGGCAAACTATGAATGGAATAAAATACCCCACTCAAAAATGACAATGGCAGAATAACGAAATTCTGAAACGCCGCCAATTGATCAAACTTCTCTGCCCATATCCCGGCAATAATGCCTAATGCGCCTAATACCGCGCTACCGATGATAGAAAACACCAATAACCATAAAATACTATAGTAAGGTAGGCTAACAAAAAACACCGATACTAGACATATCCCGGCACCAACCAACAAACCACGCATCACCGCAGCCGCAACAAACGCCAGATAAAAACCACTCACTGATATAGGTGACAACAATAAAAAAATCAGATTGCGGGTCATCTTGGACTGGATCAGGCTGGATGAACTGTTGGCAAAGGCATTTTGAATAACGCTCATCATAATCAAACCCGGCACCAGAAATTCACCATAGGATATACCCGGATAGACCTGCACACGTTCTTCCATCACATGGGAAAAGATCAACAGGTATAACAGCGCTGTAATCACCGGTGTCAATATGGTCTGCACAGTCACCTTCATGAAGCGCAAGACTTCCTTGGAAAACAGGGTATAAACACCACGCCAGTGATTCATATCAAATGCGCTCCGCACGATGTCCGTGGGTCAGTTTAAGAAAGACATCTTCCAGTGTCGGTTCCTTCATCTTTAGATCAAGGATTTCAATGCCGGCTTCCTTAATCGTATCGAGCACCTGCAGGATGGGATCTTCCGTCCGGTGTATACGTAGCACCCTTTGATCACCACTGGACTCCAGTTGTTTTTTCTGTAGTTCCGGTGGCAACACATCATTCTTATTCTTTAACGTCAGACATAGCAGACGATAAGGATACTGTGATAACAAGTTTTTAGTATCATCCAATGCACACAGGTGACCTTGATCAAGAATGGCTATACGCTCACATAAATGTTCTGCCTCTTCCAGATAATGGGTGGTTAGCAACACCGTGTGCCCCTGCTGATGTAGACGTTGAGAGAACTCCCACAAGGCCTTGCGCAAATCAACATCAACACCGGCAGTTGGTTCATCCAGCACAATAACGCGCGGATGATGAACAAGTGCCTGGGCAATCAAGACACGACGCTTCATACCACCGGAAAGGCGACTAATATTCTCATCGGCCTTATCTGACAGACTCAATGTCTCTAGCAATTCACCAATCCAGGCATGATTTTCCTGACCAAAACCAAAATACCCGGATTGCAGATGTAATATCTCCTGCACAGTAAAAAACGGGTCATAGGCAATTTCCTGAGGCACCACACCCAACATCTGGCGCGTGGCACGATAGTCCTGCACCACATCCTGACCAAACACCTTGATGCTACCCGAACTAGCTCGCAACAGACCCGCCATAATATGAATCAAGGTTGATTTTCCTGCCCCATTCATACCCAATAAGCCAAAAAACTCACCTTCATTAATCACAAAATCAATATCATCCAGTGCTTGAAGATGGTCAAATCGTTTTGATAAATGACTAAACTGAATAGCGCTAGACATGCCTATGATCCTGTGTCTGAAAATAGGATACTATCAAGATCACTTAGCTCGGCAATTGATCGCATTTGTGCGCTCGGATCAAGAAAACGAATAGCGATGCCCTGCGTCTTGAATAGACGCATCCAGCTCAACAGTAAAACCAACCCGGCGCTATCCACCCGCCTGACCGCATCCAGCTCAATGCTCACGCCATCGATAACGGGCACCTGTGCGTAAAACAACTGATTCAGCTCCGCCACTGACGACAGGGTTAACCCACCGGTAAGCCTGAAACGATACTCAGAGATTGATTCCAGCCCAGCCAGGGTCATATCAATTCTTCTTACCATTCTTGGCTGCTAACTCACGAATAAGCCAGTCGATGCCATGCTTACGGATCTCGGAACCAAAGGTTGTACGGTAATTGGAGACCATACTGATCTCATCAATCTTGACATCAAAGATCTTCCATTCATTGTCCTTTTGATAAAGACGATAGGATATTGGGATAGGAAATGCCCCGGCCTGCTCTATCTCGACCCGAACCGTGACCTCCCCCCTTTTTGATGGCCCTTTCATCGGCAAAAAAACCAGTTCCTGACCCTTATATTCCAGTAAGGCTGCGCTATAGGTTCGCACCAACATCTGCTGAAATTCAACAACAAAACGTTGCCGTTGTTTGACACTTGCCTTACGCCAGTATTTTCCCAGCACCCAACGTGACATACGCCAGAAATCAAAGGTAGGAACAACGACATCCACCACCAGGTCATAAAGCTTACCCGGTTGAGTCCGAATTAACATCTCCTCCTGCCTGAATCGCTCAAGCAACTGATCTGTTGCCTCTCTTATTATTTTCTGCGGGACAGGTTCCATCTGTGCAGCATGGACGTTGACATGCAGAGCCATCATCAATAGACCTAAAAAAAACAATTTACCCTGTACAAGAGACATCAATGCTGAACCCCTGTCACATTATCCAGGCGCAGGACATAGATATTATAATCATTCACCATTTTCAGATATTCACTATGTGCCAACACATAGGATTTAAATGCCTCAATGACCTTGGTCGACTCTTCAAACCCAGCTTCAAAGTCCGAATAACTACTGATCATCCAGCGTCTCCCCGCACGACTGGCAAGGCGCATCTCTTCCACCGCACGATAATGTGCAAGCACCTGGTAATATTGCTCTTCAACCTCAAACGGAATCCCGATACGGGCATAGGAACGTTTGGCTATCAACGCATCCAACTCAGCCTGGGCACGCGCAACTCTAGCCGACTGCACACCATCTGACCAGTCCCACTTGAGACCCAACACAGGAGTAGCCGCATAATGATTAAACGGGTCAATCACATAAGGGTTTTTTAATTCATCACGATTGGTTGCATTAGCAAATGAGGCAATAATACCAGTGTATATATTCGGCATTTTGTCGGCTTTCTTTGCCAGCACCAAGGCACGGCGGGCACGTAAACCTGCCTTTAACTGATCAATCTCAGGGCGCTGCGTCAAGGCCTTGTCACGCAATTCATCCAGATCCATATCCGGTAAGGGTAAGGGACGAATTTTGCGATCAACCAGTTCCAGCGTTTCATCATGCGCCACGCCCAACAACAAGTGTAAACCCGACATGGCAATATTCTCAATTGCCTGGGCTTCGGCCAGATAACGATTCAATGTTGCAATCCCTGTCTCCAGAGCAAACTTGTCCGATTGCTTGACTTGCCCACTATCAGAATCCAGCCAGCTATTCACCAGATCCAGCGCCTTATCCAAACGCTTACTGACATCCTGCAATAGATAACGCGTATCACGTGCCGCAAGATAGCCATAATAGGCCGTTGCCACATCAAGTCGGGTCTGATTTCTTTGCAAAGACACATCGCCTCGTTTCACATCAACGTTACCCTGGGCAGCCTCAGCATAGTTAGAGACCTTACCAAAGGTATACAACGGTTTAATGAGTTTGACCTGAACCGAGGTCCATAATGAAAGACCATCATTAAAATCATAGACATCCCTGCGCAAGGGGCAGGGAGAAACACAGGTCTTAGCACCATTCTGATATAAGCCACCCTCCACTCCGGGCACAATGCCCATAAAAGCATTAGCATCGATAAAGAAATCATCACTACCCAATGCCTCTTTCAACAAAGCGCGGGCGGCTGCAACATTGTGCTTACGTTCCTGAATTCGGGGATCTTGTTGCAGGGCGCGGTCAATAGCCTGTTGCAGAGTGAATTTCTCAGCAACTGATGGCGTAACAGGCAACAAAAAGGCCAGTAAAAAAATAAAAAAAACTTTCAACCCTATTGACCCTCTGCCTGCTTAAACAGAAATTGACCAATCATCTTTTCCAGCACTATTGCCGATTGAGTCATGGACAGATGGCTGCCATCAACCAGGACGGCATCTTCCCCTCCTGGATCAAGCGCAATATACTGCTCGCCTAATAAACCCGAGGTATAAATCATTGCTGAGGTATCAATTGGAAAACGTCGAAAACGGTCGTTAATTTCCATGATTACCACCGCTTCAAAATCTTCATCATTATAATTAATAGCAGTCACCTTACCAATCTTGACACCGGATACAGTCACCGGTGCTCGCACCTTCAAACCACCAATATTCTCGAAATTGGCCGATATCTGATAGCCATTATTTTCGATCAATGAACCCAGATTACTAACCTGTAAAGCAAGTACCAGCAAGCCAGCCAAACCCGCTGCCACAAACATCCCCACAGTAATCTCTAATAATCGTTCTCTATCCATAATCTATTAATAATCCCCGAACATCAGCGCAGTCAGAACAAAATCCAGTGCTAATACTGCCAGCGAACTATGCACCACAGTACGTGTAGTTGCAGCACTGACACCCTGAGAGGTTGGCACGCTGTCGTAACCCTCAAAAACCGCAATCCAGGTCACCACAAAACCAAACACAACACTCTTGATTATCCCATTATAAACATCTTCATACAAATCAACTTTGGCCTGCATCTGTGACCAAAAGGCACCACTATCGACACCCAGCAGACCAATCGCGACAAAATACCCACCAAACACCCCGACTGCGGCAAATATAGCTGTTAACAGAGGTAATGAAATAAAACCCGCTATCAACCTTGGGGCAATTACGCGTTTGATGGGATCAACCGCCATCATCTCCATCCCTGACAACTGTTCAGTGGCCTTCATCAAGCCAATTTCAGCCGTTAGTGCAGAACCTGCCCGACCGGCAAATAATAAACCCGCAACCACCGGACCTAACTCACGCACCAGTGATAACGCCACCAGCACACCCAGCGACTCCTCTGCACCAAAATCGACCAGGGTATTATAACCTTGTAAGCCCAGAACCATACCAACAAACAGACCCGAAACAATAGTAATCAGTAACGATAAGACACCCAGATTATGTACCTGAGCAATAACCAGGCGACCTCTGCCAAGGACGTAACCCAGCCCCCACAGAATTTTAAACAAGAACAGGTGAGCACGCCCCAGACGCATAAAAAAATTTAATCCTTTGCGCCCCATCCAGGCAAAAGCATCCAGCAAATGAGATAGCGATTTATTCATGTCTCTGATGCAAATAACTCAGTAGAAAAGTCAGGCGCAGGATAATGAAAAGGCACGGGGCCATCCGGCATACCCTGTAAAAATTGTTTAACCCAGGGTGAACCTGAATCACCGAGTTGATCGGATTTACCCTGCTCAACAACCCGACCCTCAGAGATCAGGATAATATGATCAGCGATAGCCAGAGCCTCGCGCACGTCATGGGTCACAATAATCGAGGTAATATCCAACGCTTGATTCAGACTGTGAATCAATTGCACCAAAATACCCATCGAGATCGGATCTTGCCCAGTAAAAGGCTCATCATACATCACCATGGTCGGATCAAGGACAATCGCCCGCGCCAGAGCAACCCGCCGCGCCATACCCCCGGACAGTTCTTCCGGCATCAAATCTCGTGCACCACGCAAGCCCACTGCCTGTAACTTCATCAACACCAGATCACGAATCATTATTTCTGCAAGATCTGTGTGTTCACGCAAGGGAAAAGCTACATTCTCAAACACACTTAAATCTGTTAACAAGGCACCGCTTTGAAACAACATCCCCATACGCTGACGCAATTGATACAAACGACGGGTATTCAAACGGGCAACATCCTCACCCAGCACATGGACACTACCCGAAGAAGGCCGTAACTGCCCACCCATTAGGCGTAACAAGGTCGTCTTACCGGTTCCACTGGGACCCATAATCGCTGTTATTTTCCCGCGTGGAATGGAAAAGCTGATATCCTCGAATATCCGCCGTTGTCCACGGGAGAAGCTTACATTTTTGACATCTACGATGCTATTGCTATCCATAGCTAGGCATTATATCTAAAATGGGGACGGAGGGATTATTATTTAATCCCTCCGCTCCCTATTTTGATGTAAAATCCGGTCGTGGCATTAACAAGAGAAAATAAATAGTGATACTTTACATAGCCACCCTGATTGGCGGTTTTATTCTATTGGTTTGGGGTGCAGAACGTTTTGTTCACGGTGCTGCTGCCTGTGCAAATAACCTGGGCATTTCCCCGTTAATAATAGGCCTGACTGTTGTTGGTCTGGGCACATCAGCCCCTGAAATGCTGGTTTCTGCGGTAGCAGCCATGCAGGACAATACCGGTCTGGCAATTGGTAATGCCATTGGCTCCAACATTGCCAATATCGGTCTTATTCTTGGCATTACCGCATTAACTACACCTCTTATCGTTAATTCCAGCATCATTAAACGTGAACTCCCTGTGCTGTTAGCGATAACAATTCTAGGTTATGTATTACTGATTGATGGTGAACTGGGTTTTATCGATGGATTAATCCTGATAGCCACACTCATACTATTCCTCAGTTGGCTGATCATCAGCAGTCTGCAGCAACGAAAAACGGATGTCATTGAACAGGAATTCAGTGAAGAAATCCCTACCGATATGAGTACAGGTCGCGCCCTGTTCTGGCTCGTTATTGGTATGATCGTCTTGCTCCTTAGCTCCAAACTACTGGTATGGGCCGCAGTCGAAATCGCCACCACATTAGGGGTTAGTGACCTTATTATCGGTCTGACTATCATCGCTCTGGGCACCAGTCTGCCTGAACTGGCAGCATCCATCGCCAGTGCCCTTAAAAATGAGCCCGATATTGCTATTGGCAATATTATTGGCTCCAACATATTCAATATTCTTGCCGTACTCAGTATCCCCGGCCTAATCAACCCAGGCGGCTTTGCCAGTGTAGTCATCAGTCGCGACTACCCCATTATGCTGATCCTGACCATTGTGCTGATCGCATTGTCCTATGGCTACAGGAAAAATGGCTGTATTACTCGTGTAGAAGGGGCTCTTTTATTATTCGCTTATGGTGCTTACCAGACCCTGTTATACTTCAATGCTCAATAAATAGTAAATGAGACCAGACCATGATTGACAAGAACCTGCAAGCACTGGGACTCGCAGTTATTGATATTGAAACCGAGGCACTGGTTCAGCTCAAGCAACACATTGACGATAAATTTGTCCAAGCTTGTCACTATATCCTGCAATGTACAGGGCGGGTCGTTATCACTGGCATGGGTAAATCAGGCCATATCGGTAGTAAGATTGCCGCCACCATGGCAAGTACAGGAACCCCCTCATTCTTTGTTCATCCCGGCGAGGCCAGTCATGGTGATCTCGGTATGATCACCCCGCAAGATGTTGTTATTGCCCTGTCTAACTCCGGTGAAACACAAGAGATACTCACCATTCTGCCACTCATCAAACGTCAGAATGTCCCTCTGATCGCATTAACTGGCAGACCTGATTCAACATTGGCAAAGACCGCCTCTGTCAATATCGATGTCAGCGTGCAAAAAGAGGCTTGCCCACTTGGGCTAGCCCCTACCGCCAGCACCACAGCCGCATTAGCAATGGGTGATGCGCTGGCAATTGCTGTGCTGGACTCACGCGGGTTTACCGAGGAGGATTTTGCACTGGCTCATCCAGGCGGTAGCCTGGGGCGGCGATTGCTACTCAGGATCGAAGATATCATGCACACAGGAGAGGCTATTCCGCGTGTCAAGCCCGATGACCTGTTACGCAATGCCCTGCTCGAAGTATCTAACAAAGGACTGGGCATGTCGGCTGTAGTTGATGATAACGACCACGTACTGGGTATATTTACTGATGGTGATCTACGCCGAGCACTGGATCATGAACTTGATATTCACCGAGCCCGGGTCGCAGATGTAATGACAAAGGATTGCTTGACCATTTCATCGCAACAACTGGCCGCAGAGGCCTTGAGTCTGATGGAACAAAACAAGATTAGTGCCCTGTTAATCACTACCCCTGATAAACAATTACTGGGCGCACTCAACATGCACGATCTATTACGTGCCGGAGTCGTCTAAATGGAAGCAGCTCTGTCAAAAGCAAGCAAGATAAAACTGGTTATCTTTGATGTCGATGGTGTATTAACTAATGGTCAGCTCATCTTTGGTGATGATGGCCAGGAATACAAGGCATTCCATTCCCGTGATGGTCACGGCATGAAGATGCTGATACACAATGGTATTGATATCGCTATTATCACTGGCCGCACATCGAATGTTGTCAAACACCGAATGAAAAACCTCGGCATCCAGCATGTCTACCAGGGCAAGTTGGATAAACGTCCAGCATTCATCGAGATCATGGAAAAACTGAATTTAAAGCGGGAACAGGTTGCCTATGTCGGTGATGATATTGTCGACCTTCCCGTTTTATTACAGGCTGGTTTTGCAGTAACCGTTGCCGATGGTCATAGCCTGGTCAAACAACACGCTGACTGGGTTACACCCCATAACGGGGGTGAAGGTGCAGCACGGGATGTCTGCGAATTCATCCTCAAGGCTCAGGACAAACTTGAAGATGAATTCAGCAAGTATTTACCGAAAAGCTCCGCGTAATAATGCAAAGCTATCGTCACTTGCTTACTGTTTTTTTAATTGCAATCGCACTAATAACCGGATGGATCTATTATTCACTGCAACAAAAAGACAGTGTTTCGATTAAACGGGCCGATGAGCGCCAGCCCATCACCGTCATCAAGAATTTTACGGTTTCTGAACTGGATAATAGTGGACGCATTAAACACCGGATACAATCAGAAAAAATGGAGCAGTACAACGATAATAAAATGCAATTATTAAATCCTGAACTGGATTTTTATCCCGCTAACAATATATCATCCACTCATATACGCGCCAGCAAGGGTCTCATTCAGGAACAACAGAAACAAATTGAATTACAAGGTGCAGTGCGTATCACACAAAAGCCACAACATACCCCGGCTGGCATCCGTATTGAAACTGACAATTTATCAATCAATTTGCAAAGCCAGAAGGCACAAACTCAAGATATGATTTACTATTATAGTCAACAGATTGAAATACATTCCCTAGGCATGAATCTGGATTTTAATAACGAACACCTGACTTTGTTATCAAAGGTTCAGGGCACCTATTACCCTGTCTCAACAATAAAAGATTAATCATCATGTCAACTGATCATACCCATCCACGACTTCCTCTGCTTTATCTTCTAATATTCATTTATATACTCTTTTCCAGTAATGCCTATGCCCTGGAAAAAGATAAAGAGACACCACTAACGATACAGGCAGATAATGCCGATATTGATAACAAGGGTGAAGTCAGTACCTATCAGGGCAATGTAAAAATCACCCAGGGCAGTCTGCTAATATCGGCTGATCGTCTTGTTATTAACCATCCTCAAGGCAAGATCAGATCAATAACGGCTAAAGGAACACCCGCCCGTTATCAGTATCAGGCCAAGCCACAAGCCTCCCCTGTTATGGCACAGGCACAAACCATTGTCTATGTAACCCGCAAGGATCAGGTCACCCTGACCGGCGATGCCTTCTTGCAACAGAACAAGAATCAATTCAATAGTGAAAAAATCATCTATGATATTAAAAAAGATCATGTCCAGGCCTATGGTGCCCCTGCGGGCAAACAAATCCAGATTACCATTACCCCGAACACTCCTTAAGAGTAAGTAACGTGAGCAAACTTGTTGTTAGTCACCTGAAAAAAAACTTTAATGGCCGTTCCGTTGTTGATGATGTGTCATTTGAAATCAACAGTGGTGAGGTCGTTGGCCTGCTAGGACCTAATGGTGCAGGTAAGACCACCTGTTTCTATATGATTGTTGGACTGGAAAAAAATGATAGCGGTCATATTCTATTAAATGATCAATCCATTGAAAACACTCCGGTACATATTCGTGCACGCAAGGGACTAGGGTATCTGCCACAAGAACCTTCTATTTTTCAAAAACTCAGTGTCGCTGATAATATAATGGCCATTCTTGAGACCCGTGCGGAACTCAATTCTGCAGCAAGAGAAGAACAACTGGATAATCTTCTGCATGACCTCCATATCAGTCACCTCAAAAAACAGCTTGCTATCAGTTTATCCGGTGGTGAACGACGACGACTGGAAATTGCCAGAACCCTTGCGATTGAACCGGATTTTATCTTACTCGATGAACCCTTTGCCGGAGTTGATCCTATCTCCGTTCTTGATATACAACAGATCATCAAACATCTACGTGAACGCGGTATTGGCATCCTCATCACCGACCACAATGTACGTGAAACATTGGGTATTTGTAATCGCGCCTATATTCTCAATAACGGTCACATTCTGGCAGCCGGAACAGCTACTGAAATCATGGCGAATCAGCAGGTACGCGAGGTTTACCTTGGCGAAAATTTCTCTTTATGAACAATCAGTTAGCAATAAAAACTATATTTAACTTAAGAAAAGTTCCGATGGCACGATAAATGCAGTAACATACGTTCTCTGTTATGAGGTCCGCTTACCCAAAGTCTTATGAAGCAATCAATACAATTACGCATCGGCCAACATCTGGCCATGACTCCGCAGTTACAACAGGCGATAAAACTCCTGCAACTCTCCAGTCTCGAACTACAATTAGAAGTGCGGCAGGTATTGGACTCAAATCTGATGCTTGAGTCGGTTGATGACGAAATCAATAACGAGAAATCGGATATAGAGAATACTGAGGAGCATTCACAGCAGGAGACCAGCCCGGATCAGGAAGTTAATTACGATGAAAATGAAACAACCCTGCCCGACGAACTAGCTGTCGATTCATCCTGGGAGGACGTATACGATGCTGTTAGTAGCCAACATTCTACGCCCGATAGCGGTAATGAACACTATGACACACAAAGCAATGGTGAGGAGACCTTGCATGATCGCCTGATGTGGCAACTGGATCTAAGCCCCTTTAGCGACACCGACCACATGATTGCTGAATCCATTATTGATGCCATTAACCCTGATGGTTATATGTCTGTCAGTTTAGATGATCTATATCAAGGCATTCATAGGAAAAATGATATTGAATATGATGAGGTTGAAGCGGTATTACATCGCATACAACAATTTGATCCCGCAGGTGTTGGTGCGAGGAACCCGGCAGAGTGTATGAGTATACAATTAAAACAATTACCACAAGATACACCATGGCGGGATAAAGCGCTCATCCTCGTTGAAAAACATATCAACCTGCTGGCCTCTCATGACTTCAAGTCTTTAATGAAGAAAATGCGTATGAATGAAAAGGACCTGAACAAGACCATCTCTTTAATTCAGACCATGAAACCTCACCCAGGCTCTGATATCGCACCCAACGACACCCAATATGTTGTCCCTGATGTATTTATCACCCGCAATAAAGGCCAATGGGAAGTACATCTGAACGCAGAGGCCGCTCCCCGATTAAGAATCAACAGCCAATATGCCGGTATGATACGACGTGCTGATAATAGTTCGGATAATAATTGCCTGAAAAATCACTTACAAGAAGCACGCTGGTTTTTGAAGAGCATGCAAAGCCGTAATGAAACTCTAATCAAAGTTGCCACTTGCATCGTTAAACACCAGAAGGCATTTCTTGATTATGGCCCGGAGGCAATGAAACCCCTTATCCTAAGAGATATTGCTGAAGATGTAGAAATGCACGAATCAACAATATCCAGGGTCACCACACAAAAATATATGCATACGCCAAGAGGCATTTTTGAATTCAAGTATTTTTTCTCCAGCCACGTCAATACAGTTGAAGGAGGTGAATGCTCTTCCACAGCAATACATGAAAAAATCAAGAAGTTAATTTCAACAGAAAATCATCAAAAACCTTTGAGTGATAATAAACTTGCAAACATGCTATCCGAGGATGGCATCAATATCGCGCGGAGAACGATAGCCAAGTATCGGGAGGCAATGAATATTCCTCCATCTAACGAAAGAAAACATTTACTCTAACACCGGACAAACAAAGGAAAATAATATGCAGATCAATCTCTCTGGACACCATATTGATATTACTGATTCACTACGTGATTATGTAAACTCCAAGATGGAACGACTGGAACGCCATTTTGATAATGTTACCGATGTTCACGTCGTTCTAACGGTAGAAAAAAACCGACATAATGCTGAAGCAACGGTGCATCTAACCGGTAGTAAATTATTTGCCGATGCCGAACAGGAAGATATGTACGCGGCGATTGATGGACTGATTGATAAACTAGATCGACAGGTTAAAAAGCATAAAGAAAAACTAAAAGATCATCACCGCAGTGAAGCAGTCAGTATGAAAACACAAGAAATAGAAACAGAAATAGAAACAGAAATAGAATAAGATATTTTAGAGGTTCCTGAAATTGAGCATCAACCATTTAATTACACCTTCCAGAACTTACTGCTGGTCAAACACCAGCAGTAAGAAGAGAACGCTGGAAAAAATAAGTCAGGTCGTATCCAGTAGTCAGGCTAATCTATCAGAAGAACATATTTTCAATATCCTGATTGATCGAGAACGATTAGGCAGCACCGGCATAGGTAAAGGCATTGCCATTCCACATGGACGTATTAAAAACCTGGAAAAGCCGATTGCCTGCCTGATCAAACTCAATACCCCGATTGACTTTGATGCCATCGACAATCAACCTGTTGACATCCTGTTTACCTTACTGGTACCCGAAGAATCTGATCAGGAACATCTGGATTTACTCGCTGAACTAGCCAGCCTTCTTAGTCAGAATGATTTCTGCACCCATCTGCGCAACACCACCTCCAGTGAGGAACTATTCAGCGTATTCACCGACTGGGCAGATAATAAAGTTCCGGCATGATCACTGCCTATACTATATTCCATGATCTGGAAAAAAAACTGGGGCTTAAATGGCTTACCGGACAAGCGGAAGAATACCCCACTATTAACACCAATCCGATTAATAGTCAGGAGCAATCGTTAATAGGACATGTCAACTTCATCAGACCCAATGTCATACAAGTGCTTGGTGAAACAGAACTCACTTATATACAAGGCATGCATGACGATGCCCGGCATGATGCCTTTCGAAAGCTTTTCTCTGGTAAAGCAGTACTCATTCTTATCAGCAAATCACAAATACCCTCTGATGAATTGCTGGAACAATCCAGAAAAACAAAAATACCTATCTTTAATTCCAGTCTGAGTAGTGAATTATTAATTGAAAGCCTGCACTATTACCTCAATGAACTACTGGCTACAAAAACAACCCTGCATGGGGTTTTTATGGAAGTTATGGGTATTGGTGTCNNTGGTGTCTTTATCACGGGTGAATCAAGCATTGGAAAGAGTGAACTGGCCCTTGAATTACTCAACCGTGGGCAACGTTTGATTGCTGATGATGCGCCCCTATTTTCACGCATATCACCCGATACAATTCTGGGTACCTGCCCCGAAATATTACATGATTTTCTTGAGGTTCGAGGACTTGGTATACTCAATATCAGAGCCATGTTCGGGGACAGCGCGATTAAAAGAAGAAAATATTTGCGCCTGATCATCCAACTTAAGGATATCAATAATTGGCAAATGGATGAGATTGATCGTCTTACGGGTAGCCAGCAGATTAACAACATTCTGGACGTTGATATACCGGAGATCATACTACCCGTTGCACCTGGAAGAAATCTTGCAGTCCTGGTAGAGGCCGCTGCACGCAACCATATACTCCGTATGAAAGGGTATAATTCAGGCATTGCATTTATGGAACAACAACAAAAATTTATTGAGCAAAACAACACATGAAACTTGTTATTATCAGCGGCTTGTCCGGATCAGGGAAAAGTATCGCCTTGCATACTCTGGAAGATTCGGGATATTACTGTATCGACAATCTCCCTGTTAGCTTGCTGGAAAATCTTGCCCTGCAACTATCCCGTTCATCACACCCGTCACAGCAAAAAGCTGCCGCAAGCATTGATGCCAGAAATGTCCCCGATGATCTGAGGCGTTTTAATGACATCCTCAGAAAACTCGACCATCAAGGTATCAACTGTGAATTATTATATCTTCACACTGAAGAGGCAACCTTACTAAAACGCTTTAGCGAAACGCGTCGTCGACACCCCCTGAGTGATAAAAACACCGCTTTAGCCGATGCCATTAAAAATGAAATAAAACTATTAGCCCCCATTGCACAACAGGCTGACCTCAACATAGATACAACCCACACGACTATTCATCAACTACGAGACATCATTCACCAACGAATTGATGGATGTAGCGGAAAAGGCATGTCCATCCTGTTTCAATCATTCGGTTTCAAGAATGGAGTTCCCGGCGATACCGATTTTGTATTTGATGCGCGCTGTCTGCCAAACCCGCATTGGGAACCTGAATTACGCATAAAAACAGGCAGGGATCACGAAGTGATTGAATATCTCTCCAGCAAGAGCCTGGTTAATGAATTGTTTAATGATATTTGCCATTTTATGGACAAATGGATACCCCAGTTTCAACAGGAAAACCGTAGCTACCTGAGTATTGCCATTGGTTGCACCGGAGGAAAACATCGTTCTGTCTACCTGGTCGAAGCTCTGGGGAAATATTTTTCATCCAATACACAAACATTAAACAAACATTCAAAGACATCCATACTGATTCGACATCGGGATCTAACGTGAGTACCTCACTGGTTATTGTCACCCATGACCTTATTGGCAAGGAATTATTACATTCGACCGGTACCATACTGGGAAAACAGGATATTCCTGTCTATAACATCTCCGTCACCCACCACGATAACCCCGATAAAATCCTCGATACAATTTCAAAACTAATTGAAAGTATTGATAAAAAACATGATATCCTGATCATGACTGATCTTTACGGAGCCACCCCGTGCAATATTGTTAATCGTATTTCAGCACAAAAAAGAATCCGCATTATTACCGGAATTAACCTGTCCATGCTGATCAAGGCGTTTAACTATGCGAATACCTTACCCATTGAACAACTTGCTGAAAAAGTGACTAACGGAGGACAACAAGGTATATTCGTCTGTCCCACCGAATAAAAAACCGGAATTATGTTACAAAAAGAAATTACGATCATAAACAAGCTTGGACTACATGCACGTGCAGCGGCTAAATTTGTTACCTTAGCCTCGCAGTTTAACTGTGATATCCAGGTCATTAAAAACAATAACGAAATCAATGGAAAAAGCATCATGGGAATTATGATGCTGGCGGCATCGAAAGGGAGTAGTGTCACATTAAAAATAGAAGGTAATGATGAAAAAAAGGCTTTGTCAGAACTTGAGGCCTTAATCAAGGATCGTTTTGGAGAAGATCAATAGGAACCCTCTTATGGCATTACAATTATCAGGTATCAGTGTTTCTCGAGGCATCGCTATTGGCGATGCTCTGGTGCTACAACGGGATGAACTTGAGGTGCTTGAATATGCCATACCGGAACAACATATTAATAATGAGATCCATCGCTTCAAACAAGCAGCAATAACCGCTAAAAATCAATTAAACAGTATTCGCCAAAAAATTATCGATCAGAAAAATGCTGAGGTCATTGCCTTTATTGATGCACATATCCTGATGATAAGTGATTCTACCCTGATAAATACCACCGAAGACATTATCAAACAACGTCGATGCAATGCGGAATGGGCACTACAGATACAAGGTAATAATCTGGCGCAGGTATTTGAGGAAATGGATGATATTTATCTCTGCAAACGCAAAGATGATATCCACCATGTCGTCAAACGTATTCAACGCGTTCTGGTTAACCGGGACACTCCTCAGCAAGATGAAGATGTTAAAGGCCGTATACTACTGGCTGATGATCTTACACCAGCCGATACCATACTCATGCAACACCAGGGTATCATCGGATTTATTACCGAATCAGGTGGCCCATTATCTCACACCGCAATTATTGCGCGTAGCCTGGGTATCCCTGCTATTGTCGGCATCAAGAATGCACGCCACTACATCAAGGATAACGACACCATTATCATTGATGGTCAGCAGGGTGTTCTTATCGCTGATATCGATGACACGATCAAACATTTTTACCATAAACGTCAGAAAGAACTGATTCAATATAAAAAAAATCTGCAACAGATAAAGAAACAGCCCGCCATTACCCGTGATGGCCAGGTTATTCATCTGCAAACCAATATTGAGTTAGCTGAGGATGTCAAAACCATTCATAAGGTTATGGCTGAAGGTGTCGGCCTGTATCGTACCGAATTTCTCTATATGAATCGTGATGATATCCCTGATGAAGAGGAACAGTTATCCCAATACCGAAAGGTTATTCGATCATTAAAGGGCCTACCACTGACCATACGCACACTGGATCTGGGTGCTGATAAAAACGTAGAAAACACGCAAATATCGGATAAAATCAGTCCTAACCCTGCCCTGGGTCTAAGGGCAATTCGCCTCTGTCTGAACAATCCATCCCTGTTCAAACCCCAGTTACGCGCTATCATGAGAGCATCAGCGTATGGCCCGGTGCGTCTTATGATCCCTATGTTATCCAACATCCATGAAGTCCAGCAGGTGCGGGAATTAATCAGGGAAACCCAACGAGAACTGGAAAACATGGGTATTGGTTTCGATCCACATATGGCTATTGGTGGCATGATAGAGACACCTGCTGCGGCAATATCCGCTCATATGTTTGCCCAACAACTCGATTTTCTATCCATCGGCACCAATGACCTGATTCAATACACCCTTGCTATCGACCGTATTGATGATGAGGTCAATTACCTGTACGACCCGCTCCATCCCGCCGTACTTGAATTAATTCATCGCACTATCAGTGCCGGCAAAAAAACAAAAACCAATGTCGCCTTATGCGGGGAAATGGCAGGTAACCCACACTATACACGCCTATTATTAGGGCTCGGGCTGACTCACTTCAGTATGCCTGCATCCTCTTTACTTGAGGTTAAGGCCATCATCAACAAAAGTGATACCGAACACCTGTCTAAACTCACTCGAAAATTGTTACGCAGCAACAATCAGGATAGAATTAACGCCCTGTTAGAGGAAATTCTGAATAATGAATAAAGGAAGTTCGTCATGGTAGCCAGCGGCCCTGACAATATTGACACGCAAAATCATCTCAGGATATTAACCGATGCGGTACAAGCGGGTGCCTTTGACCAAATTCGCCTGTTAACCAGCAGTCTTCATGCTGCCGAGATTGCACACCTGCTGGAATCCACTCCACACGGCCCCAGAGAACTGTTATGGGAGATCGTTGACGCAGACCTGCATGGTGAGATCCTGCTCCATGTTAATGATGATGTACGAGCGGGCCTGATTAGCGAACTGGAAACCGAGGAACTGATTGCTGCCACCGAAGGACTGGCGACCGATGATCTGGCTGATCTGATCAGTGACCTGCCAGGCGCTGTGATCCATGAAGTTTTACTCTCCATGGACAAACAGAACCGGCAGCGCCTTGAATCGGTTCTTACCTATCCAGAAGATACCGCCGGTGGTCTGATGAATCTGGATATGATCACCGTTCGTGCCGATGTCATCCTCGATGTCGTCCAGCGTTATCTGCGCCAACGCAGAAACATCCCGCGCTCAACAGATAGTCTGATCGTCGTTGATCGCTTTGATCACTATCTGGGACTACTCCCGTTATCCGTTCTGCTAACATCCGATCAGGATGTTAGCGTTGAAGATGTCATGGATCACAATGCCGATGGCATTCATGCCGATATATCAGATGTTGATGTCGCCAAACTATTTGAAAAACGCGACCTGGTCTCCGCTGCGGTTATTGATAACAAGGGCAAGCTCTTAGGTCGCATTACCATTGATGACGTCGTTGATGTCATCAGGGATGAAGCCGACCACTCGCTAATGAGCATGGCCGGACTGGATGAAGAGGATGATATCTTTGCCCCCGTTGTACTCAGCACCAAACGCCGCGCCCTGTGGCTTGGACTCAACCTCTTTACCGCCTTTCTTGCCTCATGGGTGATTGGACAGTTTGAAATGACCTTGCAAAAATTCGTCGCCCTCGCGGTACTAATGCCCATTGTTGCAAGTATGGGAGGCATTGCCGGGAGTCAGACATTAACCATTGTGATACGCGGCATGGCGCTTGGAAAAATTGGTAACAGTAACGCACGGCAGGTAATGGTCAAGGAATTACTGGTCAGTAGTCTAAACGGTATTATATGGGCCATAGTCGTTGCTGCCATCACCATCGCCTGGTTCCAGAGCCTGGATATTGGTTTGATTATTGCGGCCGCCCTAATTACCAACCTGATGGTTGCCGCGATTGCCGGATTTTTTATCCCCTTCGGCCTGCAACGTGCCGGGATTGATCCCGCACTGGCTGGAACGGTATTACTGACCACGGTGACAGATGTGATTGGCTTTTTAACCTTCCTCGGACTCGGCGCATTGTATCTCAGTTAAAGATCATCTGTGAGCTGCTCTCAACAGGGTCTCTTAAAATTTTTACGGGCAAGTTCGACTTCTTTTCTGATGATGCACCCCTTTACATGGTCATTTATTAATCCCATTGCTTGCATAAAAGCATAAGCCGTTGTTGGCCCGACAAATTTCCAACCTTGCTTTTTTAGTTCTTTTGCGAGAGCCACTGATTCTTCAGAAGTTGATACCGCTTGAGGTTCCGCAAGCCTCTTTTCATCAGGTTCATAACGCCAGAAAAATGCAGCGAGTGAACCTTCCTTTTTGACAAGTTCCTTCGCGCGATTAGCATTATTAATAACAGCTTCTATCTTACCGCGATGACGCACGATACCTTTATTTTCAAGCAAGCTATTAACGTCTTGTTGAGTAAAACCAGCCATTTCATTAAAGTTAAAACCATGAAAAGCCTCGCGGAAGTTCTCGCGCTTAGCCAGTATTGTGCGCCAGCTCAAACCCGACTGAAAACTTTCCAGACATATCTTTTCAAATAGGCGCTGGTCATCATCAACAGGAAAGCCCCATTCGTTATCATGATAATCAAGGAAATCAGGCGCGACACTGCACCAACTACAACGCGATTTTTCATCAGCCCCCTTTACTGTTTTTTCACTCATTTTATTTTAATAATTCCCCATAACTCATCAGGGGTGTAAACAGGAAAGTCGGTATTTTTGTAATCTTTTATATTTCTAGTTACAAGACCTTCAACTTTACAACATTCACCAGAATAGTATTGAACGGCATCTTCGAAATCACCGAACTCTGAGTTTATCGATAACTTTAGAACGACTGCATTGACATCAGCAATTTCAAAAAGAGTTAACAATTTTTGAATTTCAATTTTTGCTTGTTTTTTATTTATTGCTTTTGATATGAGATAATCCAGAGTAGTAATTGTGGTTGCACACAAATAACCATCAAGATTATTATTTTCAACCATTCCAACAAGATTTGCAGAGGTCTCAACAAATTCTTTTCTGTTTAGCAAAACATCGAGGATAATATTTGTGTCGAATAAGATTCTCAAAGGTATTTTTCCTCTAAGTGCCTTTTATAATCATCTTCCTCAATGTAGCTGGATTCGAGTATCCCTATCAATGATCTGGTAATAGGTGGCACTTCTGCTATTTTATCTTTCCGTGTCAATATTTGAAAATAATCAGACACAACTTGAGACAGAGACTTATCATGTTGTTTTGCATAACTTTTTGCTTGTTTAATTAGTGTATTTTCTAATCGAAGCGTTAATTTAGTCTGCATAGCACGAACCTCTTGACGTATATTAATTATTTAATAATACGTCCTGATAGATTGCACGTCAATAATACGATGATTTTTAG
>JAADJB010000008.1:0-92672 GCA_013151035.1 Gammaproteobacteria bacterium | reverse complement strand
GTTCGAATAATTGCTTATATGCCGCCTTAATCAAGTGTTGAGTGCTTAAGAATTTCGGACACCCACTGATTGATGCTTTTCCCTGAGGCTTGAGATGACCAGTCATATTTTTTTATGTCTTTTCTGTAAGCAACTAACTTAACAGACTGCCATAAAAGATGAAGCAGGCGATTTTGCTCATTGATTTATTGGTTAAAAACATTAACCAAGAAATCACTAGTGCCTATTGACAGAGTTATGGCTCATATGTGTTATGTATTTTCATTCTATTTTTTACATTGCGCTCTTATTTCACTCAACGCCTTGGATGACCCATTAAGCGTAAATTTAAAATGTGCGGGTTGTTCACCATGCCATTGTAGCTCCAAAAGGGCTGTGCTTGATGCTGCTATGTTAGTTATCGCTAAACTAGCATTGCGAAAATGTAAAAACTTTGCCCCCCATTTTTGGGTAAGCACAACATTTCCTATTTCATTATTCCATTTCATTCTTGTTCTAATTAAATTATAACCATCTTCGGTTTCGTCATTGGTAAGGTTTGGTGCGCTATTAAAACCTATATATACCCACTCGTTTTCACTGTCACATCCAACACCAAGCCAAGCATTAACGGCGCCGTATGGGAATGACATTCTCTTTGTAGGTTGCACAGTAGGCGAACTAGCATACGCTGAAAACTTCCCGGTCATTTCATCGTTAGCAGTGGCACTTCCCCACGATGGTTTTGGCGGGGGTATCTTCTTCAATATTTTTGAAACTTTAGAGCCATTTGACGAAGTGCTTTTTATCTTATTAAGAGATGAATCGACAGTGGTCGTTGGTGCCTGATCCGAAGCGTAAACAATAAAAATTATGAAAATCAGCACGAACCACGTAAACAGAGATGTTTTCTTTGGAGCTTTAGCTCCACATTTTGGACATGCCTGTGCCTTTGTGCTGATATCTTCTCCACACTCTTTACATCTTACCAAAGCCATTCATTACTCCTTGGAGATTAATTGATACATAACGTTAAAGCTGTGCGGCGCAAACGAAGCATAGCGTAGTTTGCGTCCGAACGAGCGTCTTGTTAGGCCTCCGCGTTTAAGTAATGTATAAATGAGTACGGTGAATCATCTATTTTTTTCTTACTTTCATTTTTAACCTTCATTGCATTTGCTCCCAAACTTGATAGTGCAGTGATTCCCAGTGCTGCCGTTAAGGCAATAGGCATTCCTGCAGTGGCTGCACTTGAAAAGCCTGCCAAAGTTGCCCACACAACACGGTCCTCTAATAGTTTATTTACCAGACTTTTGAAGCCATTTCTGTTTATATTAACTAGACTGCTAACTTCATTTTCGACTTTAAAAATAGAAGCCTCAAAAGCACTTTTGAGTAATTTTTCAGAAGGTGAGTCAGTTATGATTGTATTAGCTTCATGAACTATAGTCTTTCTTAGTACCGCAAGTTCTCCAGAACGCTCACTCATCATTCTATTTACTATATCAATGCCCTTTAAATCAAGTTTTGGTGTATATGGTTCTAATATTTTATCGAAAAGGGTTGAGGCAAGCCCTTCACTTCGAAAATCAACCGTCTTATTATCTGGGATAAAAATATCTTTGCCAATGTTAGACAGGATATTTAACATATCACTAGAATCTGTTATCCATTTTCCTCGTCCTGTAGCAGGTAAGGTATATCTATTTAAGGCGCATTCAGCCAGCAACAAATAGTCACTTCCTAATTTTGTCGTTCTATCATTCAATTCTGACAAAACAAGGTCTGGGTTATGCTCATGAATTAGCATTAACTCATAAACACGAAATAAAAAATCAGTGACGGCAGCACCTAAAATGTGTACATTTTCTAATGATTTTTCTGCTAAAGGTAAGCAAATATCATGATAGGGCTCCCATACAGCATAATGTTCAGGAGTGCCGGGGTATATGGTAATCGCTCTTGAAATTTTATTCCCTAAAGGAGCTAGGTGTTTCATTTCATTTACAGCAACTTCCTGAACAATATCAAATTGATGAAAAATATCATTAAAAATATTTGCTAAAGGATGGCCTATTTGTTCTGCCCTGCCACCAACCAAAACGAAAGCCTCTATAGGATCTTCCATGGGCCAGGCTGCCAATGAGACAGCTAAAGTCTCATGAAATAAAAGTGAAGTGGAAAAATTTCTAGTCTTGGGTCCAATATGATATGGATAAATTATTGGGGGCAAGTCGTTAATGTCATTTTCCATGAAACTCTTTCCCAAGGCCTAACATGGAGTGGACGGCAAAAGTTCACGAGCAAACACGTCCATTTGCCGACTATCCATCATTATTCTTCCCTCTCCATAATCCTGATAACTAAATTACCGCAAAAACATATTACAAACAAGCAGTCACGATCATCTTTTCGTTAACTCAAGAGGCAGGAGTTGCCCTGCTCTAACAGAGACCGTTGCCCGCATGGACGCGGGCATCGAGCCTACAGGGATGTATTCACGGCGTGTCTCTGATAGAGCAGGGCAATGCATGCCTCGAACTAACCAGGGGCAACTAATCGGTGCAGTGCTTCCCGGATTGCATAGCGTAAATCAGCAACAACAACCAGGCACCAATAAAACAGACCCCACCCAATGGAGTAATCATCCCCAGCCAACGCATGCCACTCACTGCCAGCACATACAGACTACCGGAAAACAGAATAATACCCGTGGTAAACAGATAACCCGACCAGCGTAATCGCCAACCCGCAGTTGGACATTGCCCAAATAGAATGCCCACCATAACCAGGGCAAGGGCATGATACATCTGATATTCCACACCAGTCTGAAAGGCATTAAACAAAGAGGGGTCAAGCTTACCGCGCAAGCCATGCGCACCGAAGGCACCCAGGATAACCGCCAGCATGGCACTTGCTGCACCGAGAGATAAAAACAGCCTGCTCAAGAGCCCGCAATCATCATGCTTTCCAGCCATATTGAACCGGTACGGGTATTACCGCGCATCTCGACATCATTACCCACCGCCACTATGCCACTGAACATATCACGCAAGTTACCAGCAATAGTAATCTCATGTACAGGATACTGAATCTCACCATGCTCAACCCAGAAACCCGCCGCACCGCGTGAATAATCACCGGTTACAATATTAACGCCCTGCCCCATCAATTCAGTCACCAGCAGCCCTGTGCCCATCTCTTTTAACATCTGTGGCAGATCATATTCACCCGATGTAACCGTCAGATTTCTGACCCCACCCGCATTCGCTGTGGTCTCCATCTGCAACCTGCGTGCTGAATAACTATTCAACACATAGGACTGTAAAACACCTTGTTCGATAAGATCTCTTCTATCTGCTGTCGCCACACCTTCACTATCAAAAGTAGCACTACCCAGGGCACGAAGTAAGCGAGGTTGTTCATAGATATGAACAAAATCCGGAAATATCTTCTTACCTAAATGATCTAATAGAAAACTGGATTCACGATAGAGATTACCGCCTCGAATGGCAGCAATAAAATTACCCAACAGACTCGGAGCGATATCTGCTGCCAATATAACAGGCACCGATTGAGTATCAATGCGTCGCCCACCGAGTCGACGCAAGGTACGCTGTGCGGCATGTTTTCCAATTGATTCCGGTGCTTCAACTTCGGCAGGCAATCTTGAGGTGCTATACCAGTAATCGCGCTCCATCTCATCATCTATTGACCCAATAACAGAACAGCTCATACTATGACGTGTGGTGGGATAACCTGCCATAAAGCCGTGGGTATTACCATACATCGACAAGCCCTGATAGGTCGAGATACTTGCCCCTTCAGAATTAGTAATGCGTGCATCCTCGGCACGCGCAGCATCTTCACAGCTTTTCGCCAGATCAATAGCATCATCGACAGCAATATCCCAGGGATGATACAGATCAAGATCAGGGATATCCTGTGCCATCAAATCGCCATCAGCAAGCCCATGCGCATCATCCTCACCGGTATAACGCGCAATATCACAGGCCGCCTTTACCACCTCACGAATCGCCTTATGACTATAATCCGAGCTACTGGAAGAACCCTTATGTTTACCCATATACACCGTCACACCGAGACCCCGATCTTGATGATACTCAAGTGTCTCGACCTCACCCAGACGCACATTCACCGACAGACCCGAACCATCACTCAGCCCCGCCTCCGCTGTATCCGCACCCTGGGCAACAGCCTGTTCCAGGGTATAGGCCAACAGTTCCTTCAGAGACTCGGCATCCGGTAATTCATTATCGACTTCTTGTTTGTTACTCATATTATTCATTACCGCTATCCTGTTAACTTGTCACTATAACTCCCCGCATCCGCGAGGATAATAAAACATGGTGCGTAGTACGCACCCTACCCCTGTCTAACTCCCCGCATGCGCGAGGATGACAGATTTTATAAATCCTCAACAAGAGACAGATGTTGCTCGTCTTGAGCAGAGACCCTTGCCCGCATGGACGCGGGCATGGAGCCTACACGCCTACATGGATGTAGGTAGGTAGAGCAATGCAGGAGCAATTGCCGATGGATGTATTCACTGCGTGTCTCTGATAAAGATGAGTAACACCTGTCTCGCCCTAAAAGCACAAACTCAGGAACTCGTCCCACCAACCGTCAACTCATCCACCTTCAAGGTCGGCTGACCAACCCCCACCGGCACACTCTGACCATCCTTACCACAAGTCCCCACACCCTGATCCAGCGTCAGATCATTGCCCACCATAGACACATGATGCAATACCTCAGGACCACTACCCACCAGGGTCGCTCCCTTCACCGGCGCAGTAATCTTTCCATTCTCGATCAGATAGGCCTCACTGGTTGAAAACACAAACTTGCCCGAGGTAATATCCACCTGTCCACCGGCAAAATTCACCGCGTAAAGACCATTTTTAACCGAGGCAATAATCTCTTCAGGATCAGACTCTCCCGGTAACATAAAGGTATTGGTCATGCGCGGTAAAGGCAAATGTGCATAGGATTCACGCCGACCATTTCCAGTCGATTGCACACCCATCAGCCTGGCATTCATCTTGTCCTGCATATAGCCCTTAAGCACACCATCTTCGATCAATACTGTCCGTTGTGTGGGAACACCCTCATCATCAATAGTGAGTGATCCTCTCAGCCCCTCAAGGGTGCCATCATCAACCACCGTACAAAGAGATGAGGCAACGTGTTCACCCACTCGCCCCGAAAAAGCAGAGGTTCCCTTACGATTAAAGTCGCCTTCCAGACCATGCCCCACAGCCTCATGCAATAACACACCCGGCCAACCCGGCCCCAACACCACCGGCATAGTCGCCGCCGGAGCATCAACAGCCTCCAGATTCAATAAGGCCAGTCTTACCGCTTCACGCGCATAGTCAAAAACAATCTCATCATCCATAAAATAGTCATAACCCATACGACGACCACCACCTGAACTGGCTTGTTCCCTGCGACCATTATCTTCCACAACCACACTCACACTAAAACGCACCAGGGGACGTACATCACCCGCCAGGGTACCATCACTGGCAGCAATCAAAATCGTATCATGTGCCGCCACCATACTGACAATGACCTGTTGAACACGAGAATCAATCCTGCGTGTCTCAGCATCGACCCGCTGCAGCAGGTCAATCTTTACATCGGTTGCAAGACTGGCCATTGGATCCAGTGGTTGATATAAACGATCAGTATTACTACGTTTCCATGCCTGACATTGCCCTTCACTACCGCTACCCACAATAGCCCGAGCCGCCTTCGCTGCCTGTTGTAAACCAGACAGTACAATTTCATCGGAATAGGAAAACCCGGTTTTTTCACCGCTAATAGCCCGAACACCTGCACCCTGTTCAATATTATAGGAACCTTCCTTGATAATACCGTTCTCCAGCACCCATAATTCAAAGCGAGAATTCTGCAAATAGATATCCGCCGCATCAACACGATGCTCAAACAGACTATCAATCACATTCTGTAGATCATTCTCATCCAGACCATTAGCCTCCAGCAAAACCTGCCGGGCTAATTCAAAATTATCTTCCTGCATTAAAAACCACCACAATATTCATTAATCACTATTCTTTCTACCTCTCTCTCTATTCCTTCAACTCATCATCAACTCAAGAGATAGGAATTGATCTTCTCTAACAGAGACCGATGCCCGCAGGGATGCGGGCATCGAGCCACCATGGATGGTTTCACGGCGTGTCTCTGTTAGAGAAGATCGATTCCTGTCTCGGTCTCACCAGACGTATTCACAGCGTGTCTGTGATAAGAACAAGCAACCAATCTCTCGGATTCAGTAATTTTCAACCACAACGTAAACGCCGATGAGCAATACTAGGGAAATTATTACGTGTATTACTCAACAGCTCCGATGAGATCGGCGCACAGATCACACCCGAGCCATGTGGCAACCGTTCCAGTATTGAACCCCAGGGATCTACAATCATCGAATCTCCATAGGTCTCTCTACCATTAATGTGATAACCACCCTGCGCCGCAGCGGCAACATAACATTGATTCTCAATCGCTCGACAGCGCACCAGAGGCTCCCAGTGAGACTTACCGGTATAAGCTGTAAATGCAGAAGGCATAAGCAAAAGCTCCATACCCTGATCAATCATCGAGCGATAAAGTTCGGGGAAACGCAGGTCATAGCACACCGCCATACCAATTTTACCCAACGGAGTATCAACCACCACCACCGTATCACCCGGTTCAATGGTCTCTGACTCATTATAGTGCTCATCAGTACCAGTAACATGCACATCAAATAAATGCATCTTGTCATATCGAGCCTGCACCTCACCGTGATCATCATAGAGCAAAAAACTGGCTCTAACCTTATTGGCATTATTGGTCTTTATCGGTATCGTGCCAGCGGCAATCCATATCTTGTTGCGCACCGCTTGCTGCGCCAGAAAATTCTGGATAACTCCATCACCATAGGTCTCAGAAACGGCAATTTTGTCAACCTCCTGCATACCCATAAAGGCAAAGTTCTCAGGCAATAAAACCAACTTCGCACCTTGCTCTGCCGCTATAACAATAAGACGTTCCGCCTCAAACAGATTAGCATCCAGATTGGGGCCGGAGGACATTTGTACGCACGCGATCATACTCACTGTACTTCACCTTTTATTTGTATATGCAATAAATCCTGACTCACTCCACCAGGAAGGAGTTCAATGTAATCACTCGGCACACCCAGAGCAATTAACCAGGAACGCAGCTCATAAGCCCACAGACTGCCCTCTTCACCACCTGGATGATTAATCTCCAGTCGGAGCCCTTTGTTTTCATCAAAACGATGAACAGCCGCAGCAATAATCTTGATCTTTGAGACCAGTGCACCAGTACGCGGGCGATCCCATTGTTCACCTGATATAACCCATAGCTCTTCTGCATGAGCCACATTAATGGCCAACAACATCAAACAAACCACCAACAGCTTCTTCATCATACTATTTCTATCGATTAACACCATATCCCTCACGTTTCTTTTCCACCCGATTAACCTGTGGTTGATCCCAATTACCGGTAACGGTATATTCAGAATCACCTAATTTATTTAAACCATCAAAGGATGAGCTAAATAACTTGTCTGCCAGATAAAGTGCTGCACCGATACCAGGACCACCGGCAATTATGCCTAACAAAGGCAGACTTGAACTCAAATGAGGTCTAACCGTTACATTCAAGTCATAGTCCTTATCCGATAATCCGGTACGACCAAATAGCTGAATTTCCGCAACCGGACCATCAACAACAAAGTTACTAGTATAGGCACTTCCATTCCATAAAGACAAATGTCCTTTTATACGATCAAAGACAAAACCCTCACGTAGAAAATCATCAAAATCCAGGGTAAAACGTCGAGGGATTGTACTAAAGTTCAACAGTCCCAGGATCTTCCCCATACCGGTATTGACATTAAGAAGCCGTCCCTTTTTTACATGCAGATCAAGTTCACCATTCACCGCTTGAATACTAAAATTTTGTGGGGTATCGTTCCAGTTTAATTCAATATTTGCAGTCATATCACCGTTACGCACATAATTCTTAATAGCAAATAAATGCAATAGTTTTTCCAGACTGGAATCACGTATCGTCATTGATAACTGTGTCTTGCTAATATTATCCTTTACGCGCCAGTCACCCGACATTTCCATGTTCAACCAATCGGATGATAACACTGAATCATTCATAACCAGGGCATTATCACCCTGTTGCAAAACACACTGAAACTCCCCAAGTAATAACTCACGAAAATATAGCTTTCGAACCTGTATATCGGTAGGGGGTACATCCCCAGGTTGCAGGTCTATAGCTTCTGATATATCACTTTCTGTACGTTCTGTTGCAACAGGATTAAGCACCATACGATCAAGCTTGACCAATAAGGGATGTTGTTGATCAATCAATGAAGGCACACGGATAATTCCGGACAAATCATCCCCCGCCAACTTGATATTCCAGCCATCGTCCTGATCAATCACCACACGGGTATCATTAAAGTGATATTGAGAGACACCCATTCCCGCCAGATTCAGATCAACAAATAGCGAACGGGAAATATCCTGTCCTGAGCGATCAATTCTTTCCAGAGCCGTTAACCAGGCACTGACATTCAGATAATCGAGTTCACCCGATACAGTAATGGCATACTGATCGGATACCCGTGCAGGTTGTTCACCAAAAGCGATCGCCAAACGTTTCCAGGCTGCCGCGTTATTGTCACCACCTAGTTCCAGTTGAGCAGAAAACAACCCGTTATACGACATATCTATCATCTTACTCTGACCAGAAGCAGATAAACGTGTCTTTAATTCAAGCCACCCTGTTTCATCTTTCTTTTTCGACAGTGGATACGGCAGATCAATGGATAGCCCCTGCAAATCCGATGACAAACTCAATTCCACAGGTAAACCTGTGGTCTTGGTACTGGTTGGCATATCCATACGCAATAACCATTGACTAAGCCCAGCACTATGGTTTATCAAAAAAGCCGCCTGCTGTTGCACCTTCTTTCGCACATCAACCTTTCCCTGTATCTCTATACGGGTAAATATATCCTCACCTTGTGGCAAGGCATTCATCGAAATTTGTACCGGATCTCCAAATAAATGCCCCTGCAGGTTCCGTGCATATAACGTACTACCATCAAATGAGAATCGTCCTTTCAATTCATCCACGGATAGATCCCAATCAGGCAACAACAAACGATTACCTTCCAGATCAACATCGCCATTCACCCGATAGTCACCGCTATTTAATGCCAGTGGAATTCCCAGCCGCAAATTTAATTGAGCATCACCCACACCATTAAAACCGCCAACTCCCGAGGTATAGGAACCACCGACAGGACTCTCCTTAACAAACCGCATCATACGATCAAAAGAACCTGTTGCCGTTCCATCCACCGTCAGATAGGCTCGTTTGAGATTATCAATACTCACTTTTACCTGACTTAATTGAACACCCAGAATGGTTCCCTTATGACCATGAATTATCATCGACTGATTTAGAAAGAGCACTTCAGCCTGTAACGCGTGAATATCTTTCCAGCCCTTTTTATAATCCAAAATACCATCTTTAACATCAAAACGAACTTCAAGACGGCCATCGTTATGATGAAAAGGGAAATCCTTCAGATCGCCATAAAACAACATCCCCCCCTGTGTCACACGACCACTCACCAAAGCCTTGTCAAGCCACTTAACAGCACCTGCGGGCATGATCCCTGCGGGCAAATAGGGTTCGACATGTTCAATATCCCCATTGCCATAATTGACCTGCATATCCATATGAGCACGCTTCTCATCCAGCGGTATAGCCAGATGCAATCGAGTCTTGGTTTGAATATGTGAATTACCGACCTCAAAGTCCTCTGCCAACAAGGTCAACACCTTATCCTGATAGTCCCATTCCAGGGAACCATTGACACGATCAAGAACCAGTGGCCAACGAAATATTTTCGGTGCATCAAAACTCGAACCCTCACCCGTAATGGATACTGTGCCTGTCTCCATATCGCCTTTAATAAGCAGATCCAGCCCATCAACTCCAGGAATCTTGTTCCAGCTATGCATTGAAAATGCATTAATTTGTGCATCAATATCAAAGCCACTAATAACCGCTTCCTGATTGGTGGATAGATCCATTTGCAGATCATCCACCACACCCTGCAACGCAAGACCATGAACCATATCATCAATATTTTCAGGCAGCAGCCCGGTGGATGCCATCAATTGTGACAACCAGGAAAAATCAATACCCTGCATCCCCATTCGGTAATGCATTTGATCAGCATTATCCATCGTTGCTTGCAGACTTAAACCATGATCAACAAAATTTTCATCAGGAGTCATGGGTATAAAACCATTGATATCAAGCAACCATCCCTCACCCTGACGTAACCACTGGAACACGCCTGTAACCTTGTCCTGTTCTGCAATCCCCTGCCCCAATACACGACTAATCTGCCCATCCTGAATAGTTATCCAGCTTGCCAGATGTTTAGCAAAATAGTGATTTGAAGCATTATTATCCGAATCCAGAAAATAGAAAGGCTGTAGATCCTCGGTCTCAACATACACTGAACCCAACCACGAACCCCGATCATGGATGGTGCCATTAAGATCCATCTGCATACGCACACTGGAGGCCAATGCCTTACCGGGCTGGAATGAAACTTCCATTTGATGAATATGATTATGATTATGAAGCGATAAACCAATATTGTTCAGCTCCATCACATCCGCGCCCTTAGCTAACCAGGACAGGCGACTATCATTAACGTGTATGTTGGGAAGAGAGAATATTGCCGATAGCGCATCGAAGGAAGACTGCTGTGGAATAATACCTTGCACATGAATCGTGCCATCGGTGGTGCGTTCAACAAAGGCACTCATCCCGTTAATGATTAACCCATTCAACTGCAATGTGCGCTTACTCAGCGAACTGGGCCAGTCAACGGACAGGCGCAGCTCCTGAATAATAAAAGGGTGTTCATCATGCGCGGTTGTTAACTGAATATCATACACCACCAGGCCGGGATATAAGCCTTGCCAGTCACCACGAATCAGACCCAGGCTTATCGGTTGTTGCAATATCTGCTGTACCGCCGTCTCGATTTTTTGATGAAACAGATTAAGCGAAGATAACGCCAGGCGGGTCAGCCCCATCATCACGGCAACGACCACAATAAAGACCGAGATACTATAAATCAGCTTATGCAGGCATGCCTGTAATTTCATTAGATCGGAACCACATCATATTGTTCCTGCGTATACAAGGCCTCGACCTGAAACCTCACCGGTTTACCAATAAATGATTCTAGTTCTGACAGACTGGTTGATTCCTCATCCAGGATACGATCCACTACATCCTGTGAAGCCAACACTAATAATTGCTCGGTATCAAATTGCCTCGCCTCGCGCAGAATCTCACGAAAGATCTCATAACATACGGTTTCAGCAGTACGCAAGGTGCCCCTACCGTCACAGGTAGGACAGCTTTCACATAATATATGACCAAGACTTTCACGCGTACGCTTACGTGTCATCTGCACCAGACCCAGATTGGACACCTCACTAATCTTGCTTTTGGCGTGATCTTTTTCCAACGTCTTTTCCAGTGCCCGTAGCACCTGACGCTTGTGTTCTTCCTGCGACATATCGATAAAATCAATAATAATAATGCCACCAAGATTACGTAATCGGAGTTGCCTTACCAGTGCCTGAGCCGCCTCCAGATTAGTCTTGAAGATCGTCTCTTCCTGGTTTCTGTGTCCGACATAGGCACCCGTATTAACATCAATGGTGGTCATTGCCTCAGTCTGATCAATAATCAGATAACCACCTGACTTTAACTGCACCTTCTGATTCAATGCCTTTTGTATCTCATCCTCAACCCCATATAGATCAAAGATCGGACGCTCGCCCGGATAATATTCCAGCAAGCCGGATAACTCTGGAATAAATTCGTCAATAAAACCCTTAACCTTATGGAAGGTCTCACGCGAATCAATACGAACTTTTTCAATATCCGAGGTAAAACGATCACGCAACACCTTAAGCATTAAGGGTAGATCCTCATAGACACCGGTACCTGCGGGTGCATCAGTCATCTTTGCCTGCATCGATTCCCATTGCTTACGGAGAAAACGCATATCGGCCTGTAGTGCCTTCTCACTGGCACCTTCGGCAACGGTACGAATAATGTAACCACCATCCTCTGCGGCAGAGGCATTGATAGTAGAAACATATTCTTTTAGACGTTTACGTTCGTCCTCATCATCAATACGTAGTGAGACACCCACATTTTTACCCCCCGGCATAAAGACAAGGTAACGTGAGGGGATGGTAATATTGGTTGTCAGACGGGCACCCTTGGTTCCCATTGGATCTTTGATCACCTGCACTAACACATGATCACCATCATGCAGCAAATAGTTAATCGATTCCTGCTTGTTCTCCGGCTGATGACCTAACATATCAGCAACATGCAAGAAGGCCGTTCTTTCCAGCCCAATATCAATAAATGCCGCCTGCATACCGGGCAGGACGCGCTTCACCTTACCCTTATAAATATTACTCACTAGACCGCGATTACGCGCACGTTCAATAAAGACTTCCTGTAACATGCCATTTTCAACAACCGCTACACGGGTCTCACTGGGCGTTACATTAATCAGTAATTCCTCACTCATAATAGTTATTCTCGATGATAAGGATGCCCCGTCAATACACTCCATGCGCGATACAATTGTTCAGCAAGGACAACACGCACCAACGGATGTGGTAAGGTTAATTTTGATAGTGACCATTTTTGATTAGCGCGTGCAACGCAGTCCTGAGACAGACCATCCGGACCACCGACCAGCAATATTGTATTCCTGCCGCTGTGTTGCCAGTCTTCCATTTGTTTAGAGAGTTCGAGTGTTGACCACTGTTTACCCCCTACCTCCAGGGCAATAACATGACAATCCCGTGGGATCGCATTAATAATACGTTCCCCTTCTTCACGAATAATGGTATTGATATCAGAAGATTTTGTTCTGCGTCCAGGTGCAATTTCTGTCAGCTTCAGCGCACAATGCGCGGGCATACGTCGTGCATATTCATTCCAGCCCTGATTAACCCAGTCCGGCATACGGTTACCCACTGCCAACAGTTGAATCTGCACTAAGACAGCCCTGATAAATCAGTCAACAACCGCATCAACACTCCAGAGCTTCTCCAGACTATAGAATTCACGAACCTCTGGCTTCATCACATGCACGACAACATCACCCAGATCTACCAGCACCCATTCAGCCTCGCGTTCTCCCTCTGTGCCCAGTGGTTGCACACCCACCTTCTTGGCTTCCAGTGCGACCTGCTCAGCCAGACCCCGGACATGACGCGTTGAGGTGCCACTCACAATCACCATAATATCCGTAATAGAGGTCTTTTCCCGAACATCCAGCTCCAGTATATTCTGACCCTTCATCTCTTCCAAGGTATGAATCACCAAATCTCTTAATTCATCCGTACTCATTTCTTTACTCATTACTCATTAAATCCCACCATAATTGATCGGGATATTATAGCAAATTCAAGGGGTCAACGCACTTGAAATGCCTTTCTTCTTGTCATCCCCGCGTAGGCGGGTAGGGTGCGCACTGCGCACCAACACCTTTTGGTGCGTAATATGCACCCTACCCTTTAGGTATACAAACCCTGCGCTTGTATATATTCATACACGGTCTGCGGCAACAGGGTACTGACATCTTCACCGTGGGCAATTTTGTCCCGTATCTGTGTCGAGGATACATCGATCAAACCAAGATCCAGTGAGATAATCCGGCCCGATGGATGGCTTGATAAATCGGCCAGATCTTGACTCCAGCGTGAGGATAAGAAAGAAGACAGAACCTTGTTCTCTGATGCCTTATAACCCGGCCGGCCTAACACCAGGATATGGGCGTACTGAAACAGATCCTGCCAATGATGCCAACGATGCAAGGCACTCAGTGCATCCAGACCCATAATTAATACGATTGGATCAGCCGGATATTGCTGTCGCATAGAGGCCAGAGTGTCCACCATGTAAGAAGGGCCTGGACGGGATAATTCCCGATCATCCATAATCAAACCCGGTTGATCCTCAAGCGCCATCTCCAGCATAGAGCGACGTTGTTCCACCGATGCCTCCGTCGGCACACGATGAGGTGGACGCCCGCAAGGCAACAGACGCAACTCATCAACACCCAGAGCCACCCTGACCGCCTGCGCCATCTTCAGGTGCGCAAAATGAACCGGATCAAAGGTGCCACCAAAGACAGCAATCACCCGTATTATTTCCGAATATGCCCGTCACCCAACACGATATACTTCTGTGTTGTCAGCCCTTCCAGACCCACCGGACCACGCACATGCAGCTTATCGGTACTGATACCAATCTCGGCACCTAAGCCATACTCAAAACCATCAGCAAAACGGGTTGAGGCATTGACCATCACCGAGCTTGAATCAACCTCACGCAAGAAACGAGTGGCATGGCTGTAATCTTCAGTAATAATACTCTCGGTATGCAGGGAACTATGACGTGCAATATGATCCATCGCCTGATCCAGATCCTTCACGATACGAATCGATAATATTGGTGCCAGATATTCTGTATCCCAATCTTCATCCGTCGCCGCAATGATTGATGAATGAAAATTCATGGTCTGCTGACAACCACGCAACTCAACCCCGGCATCCACATAACGCTGAGCTAGGTCAGGCAACACCTGCGCCGCAATCCCCTCCGCCACCAGCAAAGTCTCCATGGTATTACAGGTGCCATAACGCTGAGTCTTGGCATTAAAAGCGACATTATTCGCCTTTTCAACATCAGCCTTATCATCAACAAATACATGACATACACCATGCAAGTGCTTGATAACAGGAATCTTTGATTCCTCAGTAATGCGCTCAATCAGCCCCTTTCCGCCACGAGGAATAATCACATCCACACAGGACTTCATCTTCAATAATTCACCCACCGCCGCACGATCCGTAGTATCAACCACCTGCACCGCCTCAACCGGCAGACCCGCCTGTTGCAGCCCGACATGGATACAAGCCGCAATCGCAGTATTGGAATGCAACGCCTCCGAACCACCGCGCAGGATAGCCACATTACCCGACTTAAGACACAGCCCCGCCGCATCCGCCGTCACATTAGGGCGTGACTCATAGATAATACCGATCACACCCAACGGCATACGCATCTTACCGACCTGTATACCAGAGGGACGATAGTTCAAATCCGTGATACCACCCACAGGATCAGGCAAAGTCGCAATTTGCCGTAGACCCTCAGCGATCCCCTGAATCCGCTCCTGGTTCAGTTCCAGCCGATCCAGTAAGGCAGCATCCAGCCCCTTATCCCTGCCCGCATCCATATCTTTCCGGTTCGCCTCCAGCAAGGACTCTGTTTGTGCCTCGATCTCATCCGCCATCACCAACAAGGCCTGATTCTTTGCCCCCGTATCAGCCCGCGCCATCAAACGCGCACTACGACGTGCCTTCAGCCCAAGATCACGCATATACTCAACAATATCAGACATAATATACCTTTAAAATCAATTAATTACACAACACAGTTAAACCAAACTATTAAACATCATCGCATCGAGCTATCATTCCCACGCAGAGCATGGGAACGAGAAACACAACATACCTAAACCAAATCATTACTGGTCTCGTATAACTACAAGGGTATGGGTTAGCTGTCTTTATCAAAGACCGTTGCCCGCATGGACGCGGGCATCGAGCCACCAGGGATGGTTTCACGGCGTGTCTTTGATAAAGACAGCTAACCTATACCCAGAACGAACAAAAGCGCGATTCATGTCTCGAACTAAGCAAACGCATTTTTTCCAAACAAAGGCCGAACACTAAACGACAAACACAATTGTACCAGCTCATCCCATTCCCTGCCCACTGCCCGCCCCTTGATCACCTGATCAATACGCGCACAATGAACCAGCATATTACGCCACCGCAATGCTGGATGCCGCGACACCGCCTTTGCCAACAGCACCTTATGTTGCGCTGGACACCACAGATTGTGTTGCCGCATCGCCGCTTCCAGATTAAGTCCCGAGTTGGCATCCAGCAATACACGAATCTCGCGTGCCAGCGCCCATAACACCACCGGAGCCGCCACACCCTCTGCCCGCAACCCCGTCAATACACGGATACAACGTGCCGCATCGCCACCCAGAGCGTAGTCCACCAGATCAAAGACATTAAAACGCGCACTATCCGATACCGAGGCAATGACCTCATCGACATCCAGCTCAACCGGGCCATACAGTAACAATAACTTTTCAATTTCCTGATTACAGGCCAGCAGATTACCTTCACCTTGCTCGGCCAGCACCTGCACCGCCTGAGGGGTCGGCTTTAAACCACGATCAAACATCCGACGACGCAGCCATTCAAGCAACTGATTCCCTTGCAGTGACCACACTGGAACTACGGCTGCTACGGCATTAAGCGCCTTCATCCAGCGTGTATTTTTAACCTTGCTATCCAGCTTACCCGAGATAATCAACAACAAGGTATCTTCAACAGGACGTTCGGCGTAGGCACGCAGGGCATCACCCCCCGCTCGACCGGGCTTACCCCCCGGCATACGCAACTCAATAATCTTGCGCTCGGCGAATAGCGACATACTGTTCGCTTCTGCCATAAGACTATTCCAGTCAAAACTGGCATCCACATCCAGCACATCGCGGGTCAGATAACCTTGTTCCCTGGCCGCCGCACGAATGGTATCACCCGCCTCCGTCAACAGCAGAGCATCTTCCCCATGAATAAAAAATATGGGAGGCAGCTCCTTGCTGGCAAATGAATCTAATTGATCGAGAGAAACTTGCACGAAATAATACCCGAACTACAAAGCGCCGAGACGTAACATGATTAAACGCAGCAGGTCATCCCGCATCGCCGCGATCAGACCCTGTTCCTCATCCTTTTTGGCCATGATATTATTTTTATCAAAGATGTATTCCTGATTAACCGAGACTGTCTGCGGTTCCAGCAACACCTCACCGTCAGCATCCAGTAAAGAAAACCTGAACTGATAACGTAGCTCATATTCAAGTGCCTTACCCAATCGACTTAACACCGGGACACGTTGATCCACCTGATCACTCAGTAGATTAAATATCACTCGCGCCTGCGCCCTGTCGGTGACCACGCGCACACCATTCCGCTGTAATATGGAACGCAGACCCAGCACCATCGGAGCACGCTGATCAGCGGCCTGAATATAGATATCATTAATACGTTCAGAGAGATCAACCTTACCGCGCAGGTGATAACTACAGGCTGTGATCAGACTCATCACCAGTCCCCATAGCAACCAGTGAGATATCGTATTTATAGTTGGCTTCATTATCTACCCACCCATCTTTACACTACAATATTAACCAGACGACCCGGCACCACAATCAACTTACGAATCGTTTTATCCTCAACAAAGCGTTGCACATTAACATCCGCCAGGGCAATCTCCTCGACTACCTGTTTTGATGCATCCGCCGCCACCGAGACCCTGGCACGCACTTTACCATTCACTTGTACCACCATCTCTATCGTATCTTGCACCAATGCCGACTCATCCACCTCAGGCCAGACAGCGGCAAGTACATCATCACCATAGGCTAGTTGCCCCCATAGCTGGTGTGCCAGATGCGGGGTGATCGGGGACAACAAGGTAATCAATATACCCAAACCTTCTTTGGCAAGCGCAACATCCGCGGCCGATGAATCAGTTTTGATCTTCGCCAGCGCATTCATCATCTTCATACAGGCAGAGACTACGGTATTGAAATGATACTTATCAAAATCAAATCGCGCCTGTTGCAAAGTAACATGAATATCACGGCGTAAATCCGTCTGCTGTGTATCCAGCTCATTCCAGTCAGGATGACTACCCGCTTTATTCTGTGCAACAATCCCGGACTGGTACTGATGTGCAAAGGCCCAAACTTTTTTCAAAAAACGAGAGGCCCCTTCTACGCCCGCATCATGCCATTCCAGTGACTGTTCTGGTGGTGCTGCAAACATGGTAAACAGACGCACCGTATCGGCACCATACTGTTTGATCAAGTCCTGAGGATCAACCGTATTGCCCTTGGACTTGGACATCTTGACACCATCCTTCAATACCATACCTTGGGTCAACAGGCTTTTGAACGGCTCATCACTATCGAGCAAACCTTCATCACGCAATAATTTGTGATAAAAACGCGCGTATAGCAGGTGCAGGATGGCATGTTCAATCCCACCAACATATTGATCTACTGGCAACCAGTGGTTCGCCCGTTCATCCAGCATCGCATCGGCATTATCCTTACAGGCATAACGCGCGTAATACCAGGAAGACTCCATAAAGGTATCGAAGGTATCAGTCTCGCGTGCCGCATCAGCACCACAGGAGGGACAGGCGACATGGATAAAATCAGAGTGTCCATTGAGTGGAGAGCTAATACCGTTAAGCTCAACCTGTTCCGGTAGAATCACAGGCAGATCCGCCTCCGGTACAGGAACCGAACCACAATCCGGGCAATTAATAATCGGGATCGGTGCGCCCCAGTAACGCTGCCTCGATACCCCCCAGTCACGCAGACGATAATTGACCGTCTTACCACCCTTGCCCTGCTCCTGTAAATAGCTATCCAGTGCGGCAAAAGCCTGATCAAACCCCAGACCATTAAACTCACCCGAGTTGATCAGAATACCCTTACCCGTATAGGCGGCCTTTTTAAGGTCAACCTCATCGTCGTTCTCAGCCTGGATCACCTGCTGCACAGGAATTTTGTATTCTTTGGCAAATTCCCAGTCACGTTGATCGTGTGCGGGCACAGCCATCACCGCACCCTCACCATAACCCATCAGAACAAAATTAGCGGCATAGATTGGCACGCGATTACCCGTCACCGGATGTATTGCCAGCAGACCGGTATCCACGCCTTTTTTCTCCGCCTTTTCCATCGCCGCCTCAGTCGTATCCATACATCGGCATTCCTCAACAAACGTCTTTAATACAGGTCTTGTCGTTGCTGCTTCTATGGCCAGAGGATGTTGCGGAGCCACCGCCACATAGCTCACACCCATCAAGGTATCCGGACGTGTGGTAAAGACCTTCAGTGGCACATCACTGCCCGCAATAGAGAAATGCACTTCCATGCCCTCAGAACGCCCGATCCAGTTCTTCTGCATAGTCCGCACACGCTCGGGCCAGTCGGGTAGATGATCCAGCCCGGCCAACAACTCCTCGGCATAATCCGTGATCTTCATAAACCACTGCGGGATCTCACGACGCTCCACCTTGTTATCACAACGCCAGCAACAACCATCAATAACCTGCTCATTCGCCAGCACTGTCATATCATGTGCACACCAGTTTACCGGTGCCGTTTTTTTATAAACCAGACCCTTTTTAAATAAACGTGTGAATAGCCACTGTTCCCAACGATAATATTGTGGATTACAGGTCGCAATCTCACGGCTCCAGTCATAACCAAAACCCAGCCGTTGTAACTGCCCACGCATATAATCAATATTCTCGTAGGTCCATTTGGCAGGGGGCACATTATTCTTGATCGCCGCATTCTCAGCGGGTAGCCCAAAGGCATCCCAGCCCATCGGCTGCATCACGTTCTTACCCAGCATACGTTGATAACGGGAGATCACATCACCAATGGTATAATTACGCACATGCCCCATGTGCAAGCGACCACTGGGATAAGGAAACATGGAGAGACAATAAAACTTCTCGCGATCATCCTCAACACTACTAAAGGTCGCATTGTCCAGCCAGTATTTTTGTGCCGCCTGTTCAATTTCAGCAGGCAGGTATTGCTCATCCATCAAAATTCGTACTCGTATCTAGTCAAAGAAAAAAGGAAAGGCAAGGATACCGTACTGCGACCCTCTATAACAGCAAAATAGCACTTCACAAGTGACAAAAAATAGACCAAACTGAACACATAGACATATTAAACAAGGAGGATCGCCATGAATGATAAAAACACCGAATCCAGCCATAGTAATAAACTGATCCACGCCTATGAGCAAATGATGAAGCGCGTTCATAAGCTGATCAACGAGACCGAAGAACACACCCTGCCCCGGATTGAGGAGCATATCGACCAGGCACGGGAAAAAATGGTTGAGCTGGGCGAATTAACTCAAGAAGAGGCGGACAAGATTGCCGGCTATCTAAAGCGTGATTTTCAGGAAGTTGGGAGCTTTCTGGTCGAGACCGGCAAGGAGATTGATGACTGGTTCAGCCTGGATGTCGCCCTGATCGAACAACACCTGCTCGACCTGTTCCTGTCTGTCGCCGACAAGAGCCGCCTGGAACTGATGCAGTTCAAACAGGATATCAAGATGGGCACCCCTTATCACACGGGTGAGATCACTGGTCCCGGCGTGCTGATCTGTCACTCCTGTGGTAAAGAGATGCACTTTCATAAGGCCGGACATATCCCACCTTGCCCAGCTTGTCACCACACCGAGTTTGTGCGTAAACAAACGGGGTAAGGTCTCCTCAATGGTGCGTGGTACACACCCTACCGTCTGTCACCTAACCTTCTTCATGCCGAAAAGCCTGAACAGTGGGCTTGTCGCGCAACCCAACAAAATCAGCCCCACCAACACCAACACAGGGATATTCCCCCAGATAACAAAGGGGGTTGCCCCACTGCGCGGCTGTAACTGTCCATCCAACACATAGACCTCAAACTGTGGCGCACGCGCTACAACCCTGCCCCGTTCATCAATAATCGCCGTAATCCCGGTATTGGTTGCACGCAACACCCAACGTCCCGCCTCCAGCGCACGCATACGCACCATCTCCAGATGTTGATGCGGGGCAGATGAATCTGCAAACCAGGCATCATTACTCACATTCACTAACAAGGCCGCCTCGGGCAGATCGCTCAGACGTTCCGTTTCAAAGATCGCTTCGTAACAAATCGACACACTCACCGGTAAACCTGCGGCCTGAATCAATGGTTGTGAGACCCCGCCCCGACTGAAGTCTCCCATCTCGATATCCATAAAATGTAATAAGGTGCCAAGCCATTGCCGCAGAGGTAGATATTCACCAAAGGGCACTAGATGATTTTTGTAGTAAGTGCCTTGCCCCTGACCCAGTGCCACAACGGCATTAAAATAGTCCCATCGTTGTTGATCCAGCACCGGGACACCCACTAGAAAACTGGTACCAGAGTTCTTGCCGAGACGATCCAGTTCAGCAATCACTGAAGATTCAAGCTGATGATAAAAGGCCGGGATGGCAGTCTCTGGCCATACGATAATGTCACTATCCAGATGTCCCAGACTCATCTCAAGATATTGATTGATAAATTCCCCACGTAATGATGGATTCCATTTATCATTCTGATCAACATTGCCCTGCACCAGACTCACCGCTATCGGTTCACCCAAGGCCTGCGTCCATTGCACTTCATCGAACAATAAGGCAGGCAGCCAAATCAAGGCGAAAATCAGCCCGCCCATTAACACAGCACGACGACCCACCACCAGCACCCAGGTCAACACCCCTGCCTGCATCACCAATAAAAGAGACAGACCATAGACCCCGACAATCGGTGCATACATCGCTAGCGCGGTATCAATCTGCGTATAACCCAGGGTCAACCAGGGGAAACCAGTAAACAACCAGCCCTTAGTCCACTCCATTAATAACCAGACAGCCGGCATCAACAGTACCAGTCGAAGGCCGGGCATAACCGGCTTGAAACGTACCACCAACCAGGCAAAGATAGCCGGATATAATGCCAACAGAGCCGCCATGGCAAAGGTCACTGCCACACTGAGAAAGATACCGACATGTCCATAAAAATGGATACTGATATAAACCCAGTACAGACCGGCACCAAACAGACCCAGACCAAAACACCAACCGCGCACAAAAGCCTGCCGAGCCGAGCATGACTCCAACAGATAGAAAAACAGTGCCAGCGCAGGCAACACCAGCAGACCGTATGAATAAGGCGCAAAGGCCAATGGGATTAGCAGGCCGCTAAACAGTGCCAACAGGTTTTTTACAGGTTCACGCTGAGACAAAAGGATATCCATCACACAATTATATGACAGACCCACGCGAAATTGACAAACAATCGATATCAGCTAGACTTTTACTGGAAGATGGATCTCATATAAAAAACGAATAATCAAGGGGATATCCCAATGACACGCAAATATCATCACCTAATAAATACCGTTACAGGTTTCTGTCTTTTTATCTTGTCCACAGTCACATCAGCGGCATTACTCGGGCCATCGCCCTATCTGAGTTCAGGTGACAGCCCCTTTTCCGGAGAGACTTTCTCCTGGTTTTATCTGGAAGACTTCGAAGACCAGCAACTGAACACCCCTGGGCTCAGCGTTAATCAAGGTATCATTTATAAAGGGCCTTCCGGTGATTCAGTCGATATAGACAATGGCGTCATTAACGGTAACGGTGGCAATGCCACCAGTATTTACGACCCAACGAGTATGACCTTTACATTTGACACCAATATTCTTGGTGGTTTTCCAACCCGAGCCGGCCTGGTATGGACCGATGGCACACCGAATAGCCTGGTTGATTTTGAGGCATTTGATCAAAATGGAGCCTCTCTGGGTGTCTTGACAGCTACTTTAGGTGATTACAGTTTTAATGGAACGACAGCTGAGGATCGCTTTCTCGGCGTAAGCAATGCAGGCGGTATATCAAAGATATTCATTTCGGATAGAGGGAGCGTCAACAACATAGAAGTTGATCACATACAATATGGTTTAGCAATTGTACCCCTGCCCGCAAGCGCCTGGCTTTTGATCTCGGGTTTAATCGGGCTGTTTGGAATCAGAAAAAACCGCAATCAAATGTAATTCACCAACATCTTCTCCGCCCAATCAGGTAATGGCTTCACATGCTTCTGCAACTGCCCTGCAAACAGCGATGCCACGGATAAAAATGGCTGGCTGTGTAATGAATTATCATAAAATACCGCCCGGTTAACCAGAGGCAATGCATCACTAACATAGGACATTGTTCTTGGGATACGACTAATAATCTTATCCATAGGCACATTATGCCCACCCTGTTTCACACGTTGCATAACACGCGCCTGGTTCAATTCATCTGTTTGTAGATGGATATAAACCAAAATAATCTCATAGCCCAATGATTTTGCTTGTGCTAAAAAATCAATCTTTGATGGATGAGAGAAAACCGTTTCAAAACAAAAACTGACACCTGATTGTAATAAATCCGTTCGTAGTTTTTCAGCTAGCCTTGCTGCCTTATAACTAATCGCTTCGCTATTCTCAGCATCAAGTTGCCGGGCAAGTATATCGGCATTGATAAAGGGTAATTCCGTTGTTGCCAAAAACTGTTGGTAGAAGGTTGATTTACCTGCTCCGTTACCACCCGCTAATAACCAAAGCTGTTTATCCACATTCATTCAGGGATAAATAAACCACTATTGAAACGTCCCGCAAGGCGTTGCCCATCGGGCATAACCTGATCCAGCAACCCTGGTTGGGTTTTACTCACCTCATAATACAAGCCACCCTGTGTAATCTGCTGACCCAGTAAACCCGATGCACTGGCTTTATCAACCACATCGAAAACATGATCAGGATTTACCGGCTGTAAGTCAGGTATCTCAATATGCACCTGTGCAATCCCCTGCATCAATGCCAGCATATTTGCGGGTGATACCGAAGGAGCTACACGTCTGCCTAGCTCGGCCCAAAACTCAACCTGCTTGGCTGTTGAGCGATTCATTAAAGAACCCTCCGCCTCGGCATCCTTAAAAAGACGGTCATTTACCCTGAGTGGAGTCGACATCAGTACACCTCGCTACAATACGACCTATATTGTAGCATATTGCTACATAAATACAAAATACCGATATTAAGCCTTATATCCCCTGAAACCTGACATCAATGTCTGAAAGGTTTTAGGCTGATATTGATTAAAACCTTCCTCATCAACAAATACATAATCATAATGAATAACCGATTGTGCTTTGTTAACATCGACACACCACTCGCGTAATCGCTCCATCTTAAGGGGTACATCAAGATCCTCAAGCCCCTTGGTTTCTACAATAATTACTGAGCTTGAAGAGCACTTAACAATAAAGTCAGGATAATAATTTGAAATATTGCCATCGGCATTAACGTAATCAATCTGAAAATGTACAGCCAGATAGTTTTTTACGTAAGAAATAATATCTTCACAACCTTCAAGAAAGGCGGCAAATTGCAGCTCCAGATGACTATCACCGATAATCTTGTTAAAGATACTTTTGTTAGGAATAAGGTAGCCCTGTTCCTTAACCACAAATGGGCGGGTCTTCCTTAACTTGATATAATCCTTGATCTCCGCATCACCTTTATCTCGAACCGTAAGCGCATTAATCTGCTTCTTAAAGGTCTCAACCAGTGTTTTGCTCGCCTCTAACTCCGATAGATTACGCAGGGTGTTCATACTATCAAGATCAATCTCTGTTTCGAACAAGTCATTCTGAATAAAGGATTTCACCCTTCCATATAACGCATCATAACCACTGACCAGGCGTAAATCCTTCATGATAATTTGAGCAAAATAACCAATAACAGAGCGATAATCCGTCACCACACAGGAATCCAGCAAGGTCGTATGACTGATCTCATTACTGGTCACATACTTGAACACAATCTCTCGCATATCTTCTTCACTAAAGGATCTATATTTCACCTTCTTGTAGTCAAAGCAACTGACATCCAGATCCTCAAGGTTTTTGTACTCTCGATAGATTCTTGCTGTTAATACCGGAATCTCAATATCAAGCAGTTCAATATCCTTACTGGTATTTTCATTATCCACCTCAACAATAATCGGTGTTTTTGGTTTAGTGCCCTCACCCATAGCCTTATGCTCAAGTTCCACACCTTCAGACTGAATAGACTCAACAAAGTCCATAAAGGCATCGGTACCGACGACACTGACATATTCTTCCACCTCATTGCCGGGATACATTCTGCGCAGCCCGCGTCCCAAGGTCTGCTCTGGCAGAATATTGCTTTTGGCTCCATAAGCACGCAGACCCACAATGGTGGTGACATTCCTGACATCCCAACCCTCTTTCAACATCAGCACGGAAACGATAGCCTTGTAGGGACTCTCCCAGCTATCAATCGCATTGGACTGTTTGCGTAATAGTTCCAGCTCCTCTTTTTTCTTGCCACTAGCAGCCTCGCTGACCTCACCATTATTCCTGGTATGAATGACCAGCACTGCATCTTTTAGCTCAGGATAGGTAGTCTCAAGATACTCAGCAACATCATCACAATTTTTGGTGTCATCTGTCATCACAAAGAGGATAGCCTTCTTCTCCAGTTTTTTATGCTCACCGTATGCCTTACGCCATTCCTCAACCCCCAGATGCAAATAATCTGCGTATTTCTCGGTATAACGCGAGCTTTGTCGCTCAGACAATTTAGTACGGCTGGCAGAATCAGGCAACACAGGGTGTTTCACCACATTCTGCGCAATGGCCTCAACCAAGGGATAATCAGATACTGTCTGCACAAAGATAGCCCCATTATTGTGCTTGGGTGTTGCAGTCACATCAATTTGCAGTGAAAGAGAACGATCTTTATGCTGCAAACGATGATGAATATCCTCAATTGACTTAAACCAGGCTAAACGACTGTCATGGATATGATGTGCCTCATCATTCAGCACGACCAGCTCATCAATATCCCTGACAATATCCCCCAGATCAACCTTTGAATCAGTGGTCTTTCCAACCGGCCTCTTACCTAAAAAGTAATCCATGGTATCGTCATCATCCGCCGATGGTTCGATATCATTACCTGAATAAACCCGATGAATATTGGTTAGGAAGATATTGCCAATCTTTCGGGTAATATTGACCTCATCCTGAATATGCAGGGTCAGTTGAAAATCATCACGCCAGTTGTAACCTTCATAACCATTATCGGGCAGCACAGGGTCTTCGAAGAAGATACGCAGGCCATCAAAATCCGTACGAATACGATCCAGCACAATGATATTCGGAGTAATCAACAGAAAGTTACGCGCCAGTTCAGAATCATCTTCATACATCTTATGAAAATAACTCCATGCGAGGATCAAACTCATTACCTTGGTCTTACCCGAACCTGTAGCCATCTTGATTACAAAGCGCCGCCATGCCTCATCAAACATACCCGCTGATACCGCACCGGATGAATCAAACCGGATCAGATCATATTTATCCTTTACCTTGACCACATCATAAAGATAAACCACCGTTTCCACTGCCTCGCGTTGGGCAAAGTAATACTGAAACGTGGACATAGAACCATCGGACTTTGGCATTAGATGCTCACGCTCAAACCACCAGTTCAAAAGATGAATGCTAGTAGGGGACGCACCCTCATAACCTGTCTCACGCCATAACTGAACCTTCCTGCGTAACTTATGTACCAGTGGTGGTAATAATTTCTCATAAGAGGATTCACGCAGGGCTTCATCAGCAGGAAACCAGCGAATATCCGGTTCAAGAATAACATGGGGCGAATCCGGAAAATCAGGATGCAGAGCCATTATTGACCTCCCTATAAAAAAGAAATCTGATTATCAATCGGAGGGTAAAATACCCCGATAATTACAAACGGATTTTTAGCCCAACCATGGAATTGCCTGGTTGTACCCAAAAATAAAAACAAATCCTTATTAGAAAACTCATCGATATATTTTTTTCGCACCAGTTCTAGTGCTTCACTTTCATTATTTCCTGTCTGTTTCAAACAATTCCAGTACAACATGCCTATTTCCCAGTCTTCAATCATCAATTTACTTTGCTTTCCCTTGCAATCCTCAAATCGATATGAAAACTTGTACGGCAATTTATCAACAATTAAAAATTCTTTTTTTAACTCCTCTTCTGTCTGAAACAAGGATAATTGCTTAGCTTTGGCTTTAAGAAGATCCAAACTTTCACTACTCCATTCACGGTCAACTTCTTCTATCACCAAATCCAGTATTTTAGTTGGCTTGAAAACAGCCATTGAAAGCTCATTATTACTAGCCTTCTCAATAAGATCATCCAAATCTAAATAAGTCTTATTCTTGCCAAAGACTATATTTTTTCGTTCGAGCCATCCCTGTTTTGTATCTACAGGATCACCGACTATTTTTACTTGATCAATATCAATTACCCTGTAACTTTCTGGACGAGGATCACTCTCATTTTTAATAAGCGGCAATTCCATCCATTGATATTTTTTGTATCTTTTTTCATAATCCAGCTTTCTAAATGGCAATGGATAAATACGAACCCAACTTCCATCATCAAGGATACCTGCTGTACAAACCAGTTCGGCATATTTTTTTGAAAGTGTTGGGTATGTTTTAACAGTTATAAATACTTTTCGCATCCTGCTCATATATGACGCACCCTGATATTACTCTTATTCTCCAAATAGTCAGTAACACAGTGACGGTGACAAGAATGATGTTCCTTTTCATAACAGGTCAGTGCAATTCTTTGATGCTCATTGAGTAAACTTTTCAGTAATTGCAAACTCCCCATCTTTTGAGGCAATGTCCGCACATAAGCCCTGAAAAGTTTTTTGTAATCCTCTTCCGAATTTAATTCCTGACGCATATCCGACCGTATTCCAAGATCAGGTATGTGTAAATAATTAACACCCAATTTTGGCAGTAGCCGGCTAAGGACACCCTTGGAAAAACCAAACTTCCGACTTAACGGATTTTTACGAACATCACATAATAAGCGCACATCACTTTTAAGCAATTGATTAACATAAGACTCAAACGAAAGCCCCTCATAACCAATGGTATAAATGACTTTATCTTTACCAATTAACTTATTTCTTTCTGCACTAACCTTCCTGTATGATATTTCATCCAGTATCTCAGTAGCAATCTTGCTACGCGTAGCATAATAAGGATAGCGTTCATATACATAAGTAACCAGTTTTCGACCACGGTATTCTTTAAATTGTTTTGTAAATTGATTAATCACATCCAGCTCACCACTTTTTAAACAATCACCTGGTTTCGCAAGTAAATTAATACTCTTTGAATTCTCCTCCAACCAACCCAATGATCCCAGCAACTCAATATCAGACTGTGCCTGAAAAGAATAACAGCCATAGTGGTAGGGAACAAAATCGTAATACGAAAACCCTGCTTCTTTTTGTGACAAAAATAGTAATTTCTGAAAATCCATTTTCGACAAGCAACCTCCTGCCATTTCCAACAATAACAACAAAAAACGCTGTCGATAGAATTTAGGAGTCTTTAGCGCTGTCATATTGTCACCTCAATAATCTTCATCGTATCATTACCAAAGATATCCACCACCTTCACAGCCACCTTCCGACGACCCGGCATACACTCCATAAACGCACTTTTCAGTTCCAGCGAGCGGTCTTTTTTGGTACGGAAGGATTGCCACTCATTCTCAAACACATAATCACCCGTCCAGACTGCCTCGGTCTCACCACTCTCCTCATTCCTGACCCGAAGAATCTCTTGCTTGGATTCAAAATCAAAATCCACCGACCAGTAATCAATCCAGTCCGTCCATACCTTGGTCAAGACCTCACGAGTGATAATACCATCCTTATCCTTGCTGATCTTGACCACCAGACCCTGATCCACAATCACCTTCGATTTCCTGTTTTTCAGGCTGGTATCGGCACTTGCTGCATCCTGGGAATAAAATACTGAGAAATCAGTTAGTTCAATGGCAATCTGGTGCTTATTCTTGCCCTTACCCAGGTGCGGCTTCACCTCAATAAACGACACATCATGGAATACCACCTGGTTCTTCTCGATTGCCCGCTTATCAAATACATCACGTGGGATGTATTTCATCGCAAGATCGATTCCCTTACCCTTCGCCTCTTCCTGAATATTGGGAAACAGCCCCATCTCAAACTCAAAACCCAGGATATCCACCTTGGTAATATGCTTCTGTCGACACTCCAGAATAACCTCTTCGACAAACAAACGCGTCACCGGCAGATTAACCGGCCCCACTGCCACCAGTCTGCCTGCCTTCTTACCCTGAAAGCTATTAAACTGATTTACTGCCTCAGCACGATAGGCATGGAGGATAAGATTCAGGAAATCCTTCTCTTTGGCCTCCAGTTGTTGTTGCTTTTCCTCTTCGCGCAGATCAGGATTAATGCCAATATAGTGCTGGCGTTCATATTTACCCAGATTAAGAATCTCGAAAGCGCGCCAGCTTTTGTCCTCAGCCTTTAGTTGACGCTGTACGCCGATCATACGCTTACGGGTGGTATGGATGGCGAATTTTCCGAGATCGGAGACGATCCATTTGCGACCCAGCTTTTCGGCAACGGCGGCAGTGGTACCAGAGCCACAAAAGAAATCAGCAATGATGTCGCCTTCATTAGAGGAGGCTTTGATGATGCGTTCTAACAGAGCTTCGGGTTTTTGGGTTGCATAACCAGTAGACTCTATTGCCTGAGAATTGACTGGTGGTATATTTATCCATAAAGTATCAATCAATACACCTTTGATATCACGAAGATAAATTTTATATCGATATTTCCCCCCTTTTGTAACAATCAATCTACCTTCTTTCTTTAATCTTTCAAATGTTTCTTTTGAATATGTGGCTAACTCGGCATCCTTGTATCTTCCTCGTTGATCAGATTGACGAAATCTTTTTTCTATTTCTTCTTTTGGATATTCCCCATATATTGGATGAAATAATGGGCTTTCATTTTTAGAAAAAACCAAAATTGTATCGTGATCCGCACTGAATTTTTTTGCTCTTGCTTTACTGCTACTAGGTGATTGCCTTTTCCAAACAACCTCATTCCTAAAATATTTCTTCCCAAACACCTCATCCAAGACCAATCGAATATAACTATTCACCCGCCAATCACAATGCACATAGATACTGCCATCCTCTGCCAATAGATCGCGCATCAACACTAGCCGTTCATAGATCATACTAATAAATGAATCCGCCCCCTTGCCCCAGGTATCCCGATAGGCAATCTCCTCCAGTACATTGGGTTTTTTGGTCAGCGTCTCACCACCGATCTCAATATCCATACTGAAATCCGCCCCCACATCAAACGGTGGGTCAATGTAGATCAGCTTAATACCACCCTGCGCCTCAATCTCCTCTCGCAACGGCCCATTTTTCAGGGACGACAAGATCAACTTGTTATCACCCCAGATTAACTTGTTGTTCCAGCCAGTAACCTGCCGACCTGTCTGTATATCAAACAAATCCGATTGCAATTCAACAACCGCTTCCGCCCGAGGCTCATCCACCTGCTCAATCACCTGGAACGGTAACACCACATTACAGACATCACCACTCTTGCCATTCCACACCAGCTCGACTTCTTTCTTGTCCTCGAACAGCAAAAACCGATACTTCTCCGGCAACGGCTTACCCGTCTCAAGATGACGATTGATATCCCTGATCTCGTTATCAGTCAGCTTCATTGTATTCCTTTATAGATTATTATCAGGCTGTTATATTTTTCATGGCATCCTGGACATTGTCTTTTCAAGATTACTAAAACAATCGCATCCACGTATTTTTGATGCTTCTTTATCTTACTCATTTCTTGATACTGGATTTAGCACTTTTAACGCACCTTCTTCATATGTAAGAAGAATAATACCACCAAGTGATCTTGCGTTTTCAAGTTGCCCTTTTATATTTTTATTTAGCACCCCAAAATCAAGCTCTTCAAGAAATGAGAAGAATTCCTCGATCGCATTTTGGTATTCTGCTTGTGATATATCATCTTGTAATAAATATTTAATTCGGTAACCCGGCAGCAAGTCCGTCATTATTGAGAATATTGGAGAATATTTATCTAGTGACAATATTTTTCCTTTGGTGCTTACCCGATTATATTTAACGGCTCTATCTTGACCAAAAAAGTGTTCCCACAGTGTAACTATATATTTTTTAAAAAGGTGGTAATGTTCCTTCCCCATCTCCTTTAGAAACCCGTCGAAATATGATTTCCCGATAAAAACAATTACTGCTGTAGGCACCAGCCATTCAACTCCTGCATATGAATCTACTTCTCTAGCTTCTGATTTTATATCTAAACCTGTGATCGCAATTGCTGATTCAAAACCAGCGACCATTTCTTCAGGTATATCCGTTGTGTAACTAATACCTATTTGAAAATCAGAAGTTACGTTATTCATTATTTACCTACGTCAAAACCCACTAGAAACATAATATTTTTAATAGGCAGCACGTGACTTTTTGCACGACTGGCGTGTGGAACAAGCGAAGTTGATTTTTCTTGTTAAATCTTTGAATTATTTTAAAATGGTATGGACTCATCTTCTTTTTCTTCTTCCATATTTTTTTCCCATTTACTTTTTTCTGGATATTTTATTTCACCATTATTTTTTAACCAACCAAAAACAAATGAAGTGTTCCAGCCATGCTCGGAATATTGCGTACTTTCTATATTAAGCATTACCCAACTTAATTGTAAGTAGGCATTTGCTTTTTCCTTGCTATCTGTATAAGCGACTTCAGATATATTTTGATAATCTATTTTTTCACCCATTTCATTTTCCTTTTGTAGCCTAACGACTAGCTCAGCGGGAATTGACAGAGAGGGAGGCTTGGCGTAGCCAAACGAACCTCGATGTCAATTGTCCGCCTGGAACTTCTTGTTAGCATTTTATTGCCTGGTATATTGCGACGAGAGCATTGAGTATCAACCCTATACCCGCTAACCATAAACCTATTACTGTATAAGTACTGGTTCTTTTGAGCCACCTATTTTCTTCTTCTCGTTTTTGAATTTCAATTGCAGCCGGAAAAAGCATAGATTTACGATATGGAATAAAAAAACAACTATAGCCTCGATCTTGGGAAAAAAGTATCGTATCTTCACCTTTAGCTACAGGAGAGACTCCTTCGTCCCATACTCCCATGTGACATTGTAATGTATGCCATCCTCTATCATAACCTACTGGATTGTTTTTTAGTGATTCACGCAATTCTTGCTTCAAAGAAAATTTTAATTCACACCCTGAATTTTCTTCACGGTATGAATCGCATAAGAAATGACAGTTTAAACAATTTTTCATCATAATTTTTTAATACTAACAGTCACATAACCAAATATCATACTTCCTCTAATTCATCCTGCATTTATATCTGCTATTCAAACATGCTACATCATATACCCACCCTTGGTAGGCACAAAGATCCTTCACCACAGATAGAGCAAGTATTTTGAGAGCTCGTCATCGTTATCTCTTGTCTTTCCAGTCGCATACTCAAACCCCCAACGTCAACCGCACCACATGCACTCTACGATTATCAGCACGTAACACCTTAAAGCTATACTTGCCTTTAGTCACGGTATCCCCACGCTTAGGTAGGCAACCCAGCTCTCGCATCATCATACCGGCAATGGTGTCGTACTCATCATCGACAAAATCGGTCTCGAAATAGGCATTAAAATCTTCAATCGTGGTTAATGCCTTCAGCGTGTAATTGCTATCACTATGTTTGAAGATTGAGTTCACATCTTCAACATCATGCTCATCCTCGATCTCACCAACAATCTGCTCCAGCACATCTTCAATCGTCACCATGCCAGCAACACCACCATACTCATCCACCACAATAGCGATATGGTTCCGACTCACCCTGAATTCTTTCAACAACACATTCAGGCGTTTACTCTCGGGTACAAAAACAGCAGGACGCAAAACATCATGCATATCAAAACGGGTCTCGTTCTCTGCATATTCATGTAACAGATCTTTCGCCAGTAAAATTCCCACCACCTTGTCACGACTATCCCCTATCACTGGAAAACGTGAATGACCTGATTCAATAATCTGTGGCAAAGACTCCTTGATGTCATCATCACGCAAAACCACAATCATCTGTGATCGGGGAATCATAATATCCCGCACCTGCATCTCGGATACCTGCAATACGCCTTCGATCATGGCTAATGCATCGGCATCAAACAAATCTTTATGGTGTGCGCTACGCAGTATCGATAACAGACTTTCACGACTGCCGGGGCCTCCCAGCAACACCTGGATCAAGCGTTCAATCCACAATCTGATTTTTGATACTGCCTGCCTACTTCGATGTTTCTTCATAACCCCTCTAACGGTTGACCTGTAATCATTACTGTTCTACCCATGACCAGACTTCACTCTCATTATCAAAAAAACATCTGGTGCGCAGTGCGCACCCTACATGGATGCATCCATATTCTGCATCAATAAGGATCAGCAAAACCCAAACCCTCCAAAACCTCTCGTTCAATCAATTCCATGACTTGAGCCTCTTCCTCATCCTGATGATCATAACCCTGTAAATGTAAGGCACCATGAACCACCATGTGCGCCCAGTGTGCCGATAAACCTTTCATCTGTTCCTTTGCTTCCTGAGCAACCACCGGCGCACAGATTACCAGATCACCTAACAAGGGTAGATCAACTCCTTCGGGTATATCAGCCGTAAAGCTCAATACATTGGTTGCACCTGACTTATGACGATAACGATCATTCAGTGAGGCGCTCTCTGTTTCATCGACAATACGAATCACCATCTCATAACCAGAATATTTTTGATCAACTCCCGCATCCACCCAAACCTTTAACTGTTCATCCGATGGCAGATCAATAGCGTCCAGCACACGCTGAACCTCAACCACAATATCAGATGACATAAGCTATTTAGCCGGTAGATCATAGCTGGCATACGCGCGCACAATACGCTGAACCAGAGGGTGCCGCACCACATCCCGACTATTAAAAAAGGTAAAGCTGATACCCTCTACACCACTCAGGATATGTGTCGCCTGTTCAAGCCCCGAATCCGAGGCACGAGGAAGATCAATCTGGGTAATATCACCGGTAATAACCGCAGTAGAACCAAAGCCAATACGGGTTAAAAACATTTTCATCTGTTCGTGCGTAGTATTTTGCGCTTCATCCAGGATGATAAACGAATCATTCAGTGTTCGACCACGCATAAAAGCTAATGGCGCGATTTCGATCACCTGTTTTTCCAGTAACCGCTCAACCCGTTCAAAGCCCATCATCTCATACAGCGCATCGTATAAAGGTCGTAGATAGGGATCAACCTTTTGGCTCAGATCACCCGGTAAAAAGCCCAGTCGTTCACCCGCCTCAACCGCAGGCCGTACCAACATAATGCGTCCGACTTCTTCCCTTTCCAAAGCTTGCACAGCACAAGCAACGGCAAGATAGGTCTTGCCCGTTCCGGCAGGGCCAACACCAAAATTAATATCATGGGTGAGTATCTTACGCACATAGGCCTTTTGATTCGGGCCACGTCCCTGTACCTTGCCTCGACGGGTAGTCACCGTCCATTGTGCCGCATCCTTGTCATCATCCTCATCCGTCAATGCCTCAAAACTGGACTGCTGTAATGACAGATGGATCTTTTCCGCATTCAATTCATGAGAAGCAGTCTCATTATAAAGCGACTTCAACAGACTCACTGCCTCATGGATAATACCTTCATCACCAATCACCCGGAACTGATTACCCCGATTATTGATCTCGATACCCAGGCGGGTCTCGATCTGCCGAATGTGATCATCCAGATGGCCACAAAGACTCGCTAAACGACGGGTGTCGTTTGGTTCCAGTACAAAATCAACCGATACCTGTTCAGGCATAATGAACCGTCTTGTTTGTCGTTGCCTGTTCAACCGAGATCAACTCACCACGCAAAGAATTAGGTAGTGCTTCAGTGATACGCACCTCGGCAAACAAGCCCTTGATACCCTGCTCTGCGGCAAAATTGACCACCCGGTTATTCTCGGTTCGACCCGCCATTTCAGCAATATTCTTGCGTGACAGCCTTTCCACTAATACACGTTGCACCGAACCAATCATCGCCTTACTAATTGCTGCGGACGATTCACTAATACGGGTTTGTAGCTGTGCCAGACGTGCCTTCTTGGTCGGCAACGATATATCATCATCCAATGCCGCAGCCGGTGTACCCGGACGAGCACTATAGATAAAACTAAAGGAGTGATCAAAACCCATCTCATCGATCAATTTCATGGTGTCATTAAAGTCTTGTTCCGTCTCGCCTGGAAAACCAATAATAAAATCACTCGATAGACTAATACCCGGTCTTGCTGCACGCAGGCGACGAATTAAGGACTTATATTCCAGACAGGTATGATTACGCTTCATGGCAGCGAGGATACGATCAGAACCACTCTGTACTGGAAGATGCAGATGACTCACCAGCTCCGGCACATCCTCATAGGCTTGAATCAAACTATCCGTCATTTCCATTGGATGTGAGGTGGTATAACGCACACGATCAATGCCATCAATAGCGGCAACATAACGAATCAGTAATGCCAGATCAGCCTCTTCATCATCATGCATAATGCCACGATAGGCATTTACATTCTGTCCCAGCAGGTTAATTTCACGCACCCCCTGTTCTGACAAGGCAACGGCCTCGGCAATAATATCATCAAAAGGACGACTAACTTCTTCACCACGAGTGTAAGGAACGACACAGAAACTACAGTATTTACTGCAACCCTCCATGATCGACAAAAAGGCACTGGGGCCATCGGCCTTCGGGGCAGGCAAAGAATCAAACTTCTCAATCTCGGGAAAGGAGACATCCGTTACCGGCTTTTTCTGTGCATAGACCTGCTTGAGCATCTCCGGCAGGCGATGCAGAGTCTGTGGGCCAAAAATGATATCAACATAGGGGGCACGCAGGCGCAAGGCATCACCTTCCTGACTGGCGACACAACCACCGACACCGAGCACCAGTTCAGGACGTTTTTCTTTAAGTTCACGCCACTGACCCAATTGAGAGAACACCTTTTCCTGAGCCTTTTCCCGAATGGAACAGGTATTTAACAACAATACATCCGCATCCATTTCATCCCGGGTCAACTGTAGTCCATGTGATTCCAGCAATACATCAGAGATTTTGGCTGAATCATACTCATTCATCTGACAACCAAAGGTCTTAATAAATAACTTTCCGCTCATATAACAATCAATCTCTCAATAAAAATTAAGTGAAGAGCCAGCCTGTAAGCCGGGTTTTGTCGAGGACAATCATTCATCTGGGATATACGTCACCGTATTCCTCAAGCGACCTACCCGGGGACGATACGGGCCATATCTGAAATACCGAGGTATCTCTGCCCCCCTATTTGGTCTTGCTCCAGGTGGGGTTTACCATACCATGGAATGTTACCACCCATGCGGTGCGCTCTTACCGCACCATTTCACCCTTACCCGCCTGTAAAACAGGCTGGCGGTTTATTTTCTGCTGCACTTTCCGTAGACTTTCGCCTCCCAGGCGTTACCTGGCACCCTGCCCATTGGAGCCCGGACTTTCCTCCCTGCCACTAAATCATAGTCACAGCGCGATTGTCCAGCTAACTCTTCGGGTGCCATTGTAACATGAATAACATTACATGAAGTGTATTCGAACCAATGTAAGCTCATAAAAAACATAATGAAAAACATTACCCGGTATAAGCACAGCACGATGGTTTAATTACCTTAAAAATCATGTTACTGTCAGTAACGCCTATCATGGAGCAACTCTGTCATGGAAAATAAAGTCAAAACCCTATCACAGGAGTCAATAATCGCTATTACGGCGGTACTAGCAGTAATTATTCCTCTTGCTATATTTGCAACAATAAGTCTATACAGTTCATCTCACGCATTAACAGAAATTATTAGAAATCAATTAGAGGAGAAATCAGCCCTTATTGCTTACGATATTAATACTTTCATTATTGAACGAATAACTGATGCAAAAATAATTTCTCAAGCAGATGTCCTGGAAAGTGGTGACATCACTGCTAAAATTCAGTATGCAACTGAAATAGTAGCAGCAAATAAATGGATTAATGATATAGATATATTAAATCCAGACGGGAAAATCATTGCCAGTTCAGGGATGCAAAATGAACAGGGGCAGTTATTCTGGAAAACACACCATATATTTGAAACCCTATACACTTTATCGAGTAAAGGTTCTCAAGGAGACGTTTATATTTCAGAGGCAACTATTTTAGATGCTGGCCCCGGCATCCTCGTTATCACACCTATTACTGATGACTCGAATACTCAATTAATCGGTCTACTAACACTGGAAATAAATCTGAAAAATATAGCTCGGATGCTTTCCTCATTTAACAATAGCATTGCCGGTAAAAAATATATCTATATCGTTAATAATAATGGCAAGGTCATTATATCCGATGACCCCTCAGTAGAATTTCTTGACAACTTACCTGATTTAACAGTGCGACCCGAATTACTCGACACCTTTGCCACTCAGGAGTATAGAGAAAATATCACTTATACCGATATAACAGGTACAAAGATTATCGCCGGTTATTCAGACATGCCTGAATTTGGTATAAATCAAGCACTCGATTGGGGTATTATTGCCATCGCACCCGTAGATAAAATAACAGCCCCTGTAACCGATCTAAAACAACTATTATTAGTTATTGGTACCATTATTGCGGCACTATCTACATTCATCGCTTACCGGATTGTTATCATCTTTACCCGAAACTTATCAAAAATAGCAACTCAGGCTGATGCAATATCACAAGGCATTTATTCGGGGCCACCATTAGCAGAAAGCAAAAGGCAAGGTGCGTTCAACACACTTGTTATTGCATTCAATCAAATGAAAACCAATATTAAGCGGATAACAGATGAATTAAAAGATCGCGAGAAAAGGTTAGATATTACGCTCAACAGTATTGGTGATGGGGTTATTGCAACAGATGAGAAAGGCAATATCACACGCATGAATCCAGCCGCACAAAAATTAACCGGTTGGAACTTTAAAGAAGCCCATGGTCAACCGATAAGAAATATATTTATTATTATTGATGAATTGAGCCGAAAACTCATTGAAAATCCGGTAGACAAGGTGCTGGCAACAGGCCAAACCATTTATCTCAATAACCTCACCACGCTAATATCCAAAGATGGCATTGAATACAAGATAGAAGATTCGGCAGCAGCAATACTCAATGAAGACGATATTATCCTTGGCATGATACTCATTTTTAGCGATGTCACCAAACGCAAATTAGCAGAAGAACAATATCGCCAGGCAATGAAAATGGATGCTTTAGGCAAACTTACAGGTGGTGTTGCACATGATTATAACAATATGCTCGGCGTTATTATTGGATATAGCGACTTATTAAAAGATGAATTAAAGGATCAACCTAAACTTTTAAAATTTGTCGATACAATAAAACACTCTGCCGAACGTGGAGCAGCACTAACTAAAAAATTACTGGATTTCTCACGTCACAAAAAGTCTGACATCACCCTGTTAAACCTCAATAATATTTTACTTAATCAACAGCTAATGTTACAAAAAACGTTAACTGCACGTATTAATCTGGAATTTGATCTGGGAGAAGACTTATGGTCAGTTCGTCTGAATGAAGGCGACACAATAGATGCCATTCTAAATATCAGCATAAATGCAATGCATGCAATGAAAGAGAGCGGTCATCTAATTATTCGTACCCGTAATGAAAAAATTGATACCATAGATGCAAACACCCTGAAAATGACAGCTGGTGACTATGTTTCACTGAGCATTAGCGATACGGGCTGCGGCATCGACCCACAAATAAAAAATAAAATATATGACCCGTTTTTTTCAACTAAAGGGGAAAAAGGAACGGGCTTAGGATTAAGTCAGGTTTATGGTTTTGTGCGGCGCAGCCATGGCGTAATCAAACTCTATTCCGAATTAGGGCACGGTACACGACAGATGCTATATTTTCCACGCCATCATGAAGGCAATAAACCCCCCGTATCAATCAAAAGAGACACCGCCTCAGAAATTATCGGTAGTGAAACAATTCTCGTGGTAGACGATGAACCCGACTTACTTGAGTTTTGTAGCACCCTATTGAACAAGCATGGCTTTAATGTCTTATCAGCTAATAGCGTTAAAAATGCACTCCATATCCTTGAACATAATAAAGTTGATTTATTATTAAGCGACATTATCATGCCTGAAAAAGATGGCTATCAACTCGCCGCTATAGTTAAAGAAAAATACCCGGATATTATAATTCAGTTAGCCAGTGGCTTTGCAGATAATCATCATCCATCTACAGTAGATGAAACACTTAAAAACAGTTTATTATCCAAACCTTATAACTCAGATATTTTATTACAAACAATCAGTGAATTACTCAACAAAGAGTAATCAAAAGCGATTATTAAATAACCTGTACATTAACCGCCCCAGTAAACGGTTAATCCAGTGCCGCCTCTTCAAAAAGGGAACAACAACTGACCTGCGCATTCCCATCTTTAACTGCATACGATTCAACCCAGGATGGCGTTGATCAATATCCAGCCCTTGGCATAAGGCCTTATAGGCATTATGTCGATGGTCTAACTCGAGCTCGGCCATAACAAGATTACAAAATACCCCAGCATCCATCATTTCCCCGCAGGCTGCACGACGACAGAGCTGTATCCCCTCGATATTACCCAGATAGATTTGCACCAGACCATAATACGACATATAACGACAACGAAAAGTGTCATCCTTTGATACCAGGTGGTAGATAGAACGAAAATAGGACAGGGCTGTGAGCCAGTCCTGACTATGAAAATATTTAAGTCCCTGAAAGAAATCTTCTTGCAGCAACTGACTTTGATCAACGATAGGCCAGGGTTTCATCGATACCTCCTTGTTAATATCAAACGGGCATCCTGCCCGTCCTTTAGCTTAATTGTGAACGATAAAACTGCATGAGTCCATTAGTCGAACTATCATGAACATTATCCGCCACATTTTGATCCAGTTCACCGAGGATGGTGGTTGCTAATTGCTTGCCTAACTCAACACCCCACTGATCAAACGAATCCACACCCCATATCCTGCCCTGAACAAATACCTTGTGTTCGTACAGGGCAACAAGATTACCCAGGATACGCGGTGTCAGGCGATCATACATAAACATATTACACGGTCGATTACCGGGAAAAACTTTATGTGGCAACAACTCCTCAATACGCACCTCATCCAACCCTGCCTGTTCCATCTCGCTGCGTGCCTCTGCTTCTGTCTTACCTCGCATCAAGGCCTCACCCTGAGCAAAGAAATTAGATAAAAGAACCTTGTGGTGCTCTCCCAGGTCATTATGACTATGACAGGCTGCCATAAGATCAGCAGAAATCAGGCGCGTACCCTGATGAATCAATTGATAAAAGGCATGCTGACCACTGGTACCTAATTCACCCCAGATAATCGGACCGGTATCATAATCCAGTACTTTTCCATCGGCACTCACCCGCTTACCATTACTCTCCATATCACCCTGTTGCAGAAAAGCGGGGAAACGGTGCAGGCATTGGTCATAAGGTAACACGACATGAGTCTGCATCCCCAAAAAGTTGGTATACCAGACCCCGATCATTGCCAGAATAACGGGGATATTCTCAGCCAATGGGGCATTACGAAAATGCTCATCCATCTCATGCGCCCCCATCAACATCTCTTCAAACTGATCCATCCCTATAAAGATAGCCAACGACAGACCAATAGCTGAACAAAGTGAATAACGTCCCCCGACCCAATCCCAGAATTCAAAAATATTTTCTTCATGAATACCAAATGCCATTGCCGCCTCAGCTTCGGTAGTCACCGCCACAAAATGCCGACGATAAAACTCCTTGCCACCCGACTGTTCAAGCATCCAGGCGCGTGCTGTTCGGGCATTGGTCATGGTTTCCATCGTAGTAAAGGTCTTGGATGAGACAATAAAGAGTGTCGTCTCTGGATTCAGATACTGAAATACCTGAGCAATATCTTCACTATCCACACTGGAAACAAAGTGTACATTCAAATTCTTATGACCATAGGCACGCAGTGCCTCCGTTGCCATTAATGGCCCAAGATCAGAGCCACCGATACCAATATTAACCACATCCCTGATTGGCTTGCCCGTATAACCACACCACTGACCGTTACGCAGTTGTTCGGTAAAACCCCGCATTTGTTCAAGAACCCGATTAACATCAGGCATTACATCCTTGCCATTCACCTTAACAGGGTAATTAGAACGGTTACGCAAGGCGGTATGAAGCGCAGGACGATGTTCTGTTTTATTGACCTCACCTCCCTCAAACAACTCTTTCACGGACTCTAAAATGCCTTGTTCGTGCGCCAGATCCATCAGTAATGCCAACGTTTCTGCAGTAATCAGGTTTTTGGAATAATCCAGAAGAATATCATTAACAGTAAGGGAGAATTGATCAAAACGAGAACTATCCTGCGCAAAAAGATCCCGCATATGAATATTGCGAACTTCATAGTAATGATCCGCAAGGGCCTGCCACGAACCGGACTGTGTCAATAAAGACATATCAATATCCTCTATAAATAAGACCTCAACATCCAGAACAGAACGCCCAGTAGCAGAGGATAACCCCATTGTATCAAAGGAATTGCCTGTTGCCCCGGTAATTCAATCCATGTTGGTTCTTTTTGTTCCATTTCCAGTAATAATTTTTCAAAAACATCCGCTAACCAGGAAGCCTGATACCAGCGACTTTTTTTAGCAGCGGATATTTTTTGCATTGCGTCACTCACATAATCTCGAACCTGCGGTAATAATTCAAGGCTCAACATGACCCTGACAGCAATTCGGGTTCTTGTCTCTACCGACAAGGGCAGAACACGCAATAAAAAAAGAAGTGCTGCCAGAAGCTCCTGACGAGACATACTATTCAACACCCAATAAACAGCAGCCAATAGAAATATCAGACTGATACCTCGTTCAACCCCCAACAGGACACCCTCTTGTGAAGGTGAATAACTGGCATACTGAAGAAACAGGGGCTGACCCGGTGTGGCCCAGGAATACAGTAATATAATAGTTAACAACAGCCAACGAATCTGGCGTAGATAATGCCAGGCTGTTTTCCAGCTCAAATTTTTATTGGGTCGATATAAAGATAATAAGATTAAAAAAGCCAATAATAAACTGGCAACATTGCCGTAAACCACAGAAACCGCAAACACCAATAAACAGAGTATACGAATAACCGCATGCATGATGCTATGCTTACTTCACCTCATCCAGCATATTTTTTGCTTCTTGTTGCTGGGTATCATTGCCTTTTTCCAGTACCTCTTTCAACAATGTTATGGCGCCCTGAAAATCTTCCATATCAAGATAGGCGCGAGCCAGATCCAGCTTTGTTGCTGATTCATCCTCAGCAGAAGACAACAAGGGCTCCTCAGAAGCTTCCTGTTCGACCTCCAGCGGGCTTGTTGATAAATCCTCTGACCCAACCTTCTCGACCGAGCTGTCCAGCTTAAATTCCAGAACCGCTTCCTCTTCAACCACTCGAGGAGGTTCAAGTCCTGCTTCAAGATATTCATTCTGTGACTGATCAACACCATCATCAACATTAAAACGCGCTATATCATTAACAACAGGATCAGGCTTAACATCAACATCAGGCTGCACAACAGGTGTTTCTTGCGCATCAGGTTCGGCTAAGATTTCTTCAGGGCTAGCATCCATATCAGCAGCCAACTCATCCAGATCCTGATCCCCTTCATACGCGGCATCATTCAGTGCCAACGCCTGTCCCATCTCGCTTACCTTCTGCCACAATGGATGATCTTTTTGTTGCTTCAATTGTGCCAGTATCTCTCGTGCCTGACGCACAAATGCAACCTTATCCTGCTTTGTCGAGTAAACCTCTAATAATTTCATCCTTAATGCATTATTCCCGACATCTTCAGACAAGGCCTTCTCAAGCAACTGTTCCACCTGTTGATAATGACCATAGGCCATATAGACATCAATCTCGGCCAATAGAGCATCATCAAGTGTATCCTGTTCAACCATTGGTGCAGCTTCTTCTGTAACAGTAGCACCTACCACAGGGGTAACACCCGCTTCGTTCAAAGTCTCTTTTGACGCAACATCTTCGCCTGCAACAAGTGTCTCAGGCTGATCACCCGACTCACCAGCGGTGACAGAATCTTCATCATCCGAATGATCCTTGCTCGCAGTACCCTCTGCAACACGATCAACCACTGTGGCCTTACGTTTCATCACAATAGAAATAACCACCAACACGACCAGTAATGCCAGGATCAGTGCCTGTATCATGGGATCATCCAACCAGGAAGACTCCTCACGCGGAGGTGTTTGTGGTAACACAGAATCAACAACAGGAGGACGACTGGCCTGTTCCTGCAGTTGAGCCAATTCGGTATCTTTTAAACGAATGAGTCGATGTAGAGAGGCAATTTGTTCTTCCATTGCCGCAAATCGCATTTGCAGATCTTCAGTCTGCTGTTTTTGTGTCTCGGTCTCTTCAACAGCAATAGCAATATCTTCCTTGACCTGTTGTAAATCTTTACTAAAATGGGCATCAGTTGTCTCACTGCCCACATCGACCTGAGGTGTCGCTTCCTCATCCTTCACCAGAGATTCTACTTTCACTTCAGGTTCAGGGGTTGGAGTTAATAACTTCAATTGAGCAACAGGTCGCGACATAGCACGCAGACGCTTTGCTGTCATTGAGCGATCTTCACGCCATTCCTTATTCTGCAAGGCAATTTCTTGCGAGGCCTCACCTCGGTTCAATGACAGGATGTTTTTTTTTGTCGGTATGCGCAGGGTATAGCCTGCCATCAACCCATTCATGTTTTTTCTGGAAAAAGCACGCGGATTTTCCCGCCACATGGCAACCATCATCTGTTCCATACTGATACTATCATCAGGGCGTAACGACTTACTTAAATCCCACAGGGTATCCACACGACTGGTCGGGCCATAACGACCATTCTCTATTCTCGCAACAAGCCTTGATTGCTTACGCACAGGAACTGTCTTTTGTTGCTTAACAGGAGTATTAACCACACGTTCATTACGAGTCGGCGCAGCGACAGCAAGTGCCTTGGCCATTGGTTTAGAGGTTACTGGCATCAGGATAGGGGGATCCAACAATACAGTGTACTCACGTACCAATTGACCGTCAGACCAGCTTAATTTAACCAGAAAATCAAGAAAGGGATCGCGTACCGGACGATGACTACTAATGTAGACACGGGGAGAGACTTGATTACTACGATCCAGCTTGAATTCAATAGAGCGAAGAAAAGCGTTGACTTCAATCCCTGCACGCTTGAACTGTTCATCACTGGCGAGTTCCACCCTGACTGTATCCAATTCATTCGCACGCACCGATATCAGAGGGATCTCTGCATCAAGAGGTTGATTCAAATATGAATTCAGCTTGATCTGCCCCAAACCCAGGGCATAAAGCGGTGATGTAACCAACATCAGCAGAAATGAACACAATGCCACCTGACTATACATAGATCTCCTCATCCAGATTGATCCTCTTAATGCTAGTTAGCATGATTTAACGCTAAGTTAAGACAAACAGACACAATTTACAAGTAATCTCTCAGCAAGACTTCGGCAATCTGTACGCTATTAAGAGCCGCGCCCTTGCGCACATTATCCGCCACCACCCACATATTGAGTCCACGAGGATGGCTGATATCCTCACGCACTCGCCCAACATAAACGGGATCATGGCCCGTGCCTTCGGTTACCGCTGTGGGATAACCGCCATCTTCATGCTCATCCATCAACACCACACCATCGGCCTTGGCCAGCAAAGCTTGGGCATCGGCCACACTGATCTTCTCAGCCGTTTCGATATGCAAGGCCTCTGAATGACCAAAGAATACCGGCACCCGCACAGCCGTCGGATTCACCAGGATCTTGTCATCGGCAAAGATCTTGCGCGTCTCCCAGAACATCTTCATTTCTTCCTTGGTGTAGCCGTTATCCTGAAAGACATCAATATGCGGTAACACATTAAAAGCGATCTGTTTTGGATAGACCTTAGCCTCGGCATCCTTTCCATTTAATAGTTGTGCCGTCTGCCCCGCTAATTCTTCAATGGCATCTTTACCGGTACCGGAAACCGCCTGATAGGTACAAACATTAATGCGCTCAATCCCCACGGCATCATAGATAGGCTTTAATGCCACCAGCATTTGTATGGTTGAGCAATTCGGGTTGGCAATAATGCCACGATTTTTATAACCGGCAATAGCCTCAGGGTTTACCTCAGGGATCACCAGCGGAATATCATCGTCATAACGATAATGCGCGGTATTATCAATAACCACACAACCCGCCTCAGCGGCTCTGGGGGCATATTTTTCTGAAATTGAGCCGCCCGCTGAAAACAGACCTATCTGCACTTTGCTAAAATCAAAGGTATCCAGATCTTCCACCACCAGCATCTTGTCACCAAAGGCAACCCGCTTACCCGCAGAACGACTACTCGCCAGAGGATAGACCTTGCCTATCGGAAAATTTCTTTGCGCCAGGATCTCCAACATGGTTTCACCCACTGCACCCGTTGCCCCAACTACTGCCACATCGACTTGCTTACTCATGTTCACCTTAACCTTTTAATTCCTGCAATTCATTAACGACAGCATCACCCATCTCGGTGGTACCCACCTGCTGCATGCCTTCACTATAAATATCAGCCGTACGCAGACCACGATCCAGTACCGCACCCACAGCAGCATCAATATGTGCTGCCATCTCAAGTTCACCCAGGCTATGTTTGAGCATCATCGACACCGATAGTATCGTTGCCAATGGGTTCGCCACACCCTGCCCGGCAATATCCGGGGCTGAACCATGAATAGGCTCATACATACCCTTACCATTCTTGTCCAGTGAGGCAGAAGGCAGCATACCAATAGAACCGGTTAGCATCGCTGCCGCATCGGACAGGATATCGCCGAACATATTGGTTGTTACCATCACATCAAACTGCTTCGGTTCCCGAATTAACTGCATTGCCGCATTATCCACATACAGATGAGACAGACTGACATCACTATATTCTTTAGCGACATCTTCCATGATCTCACGCCACAATTCTGTGCACTCGAGCACATTTGCCTTATCCACCGAACAGAGGCGAGAATCCCGTTTACGTGCCGTCTCAAAGGCGACATGGGCAATGCGACGAATCTCGGATTCCGAATAGACCAGGGTGTTGTAACCCTCACGCTCACCATTGTCCAGTTGTCGTATACCCCTTGGCTGACCAAAGTAGATACCCCCGGTCAGCTCACGCACGATCATAATATCCAGACCCGCCACCAGCTCCGGTTTCAGAGTTGAGGCATCCGCCAGTTGTGGATAGAGAATAGCCGGACGCAGATTGGCAAATAGCTCCAACTCAGAGCGCAAACCCAACAAGCCCTTTTCCGGACGCACCGCAATATCCAGTGACTCCCACTGCACACCACCCACTGCACCCAGCAAAATAGCATCAGCATCCCGTACCAGATCCAGTGTCTCATCCGGCAACGGAGTCCCCTTGGCATCATAGGCACAGCCACCAATCAGGCCTTCACTCATCTCCACCTGCAAACCAAAATCTGTTCGCAGACAACCCAATACCTTGATCGCCTCATTGACAATCTCCGGGCCAATACCATCACCCGCTAATATCGCAATCTTTTTCGTCATTCCAGTTCCTAAAACTTAAATAATCAAACCATGGTGCGTAATACGCACCCTACCGCGACACTTGCCTCGCTAACTCAAGAGACAGGCGTTACTCTGCTTCGAACTCACCAAGTTATATTCTTAATCAACAAACAACCAAGGCACCTGCCCACCACGCTTCTCTTCATACGCCCGAATATCATCCTGATGTTGCAACGTCAACGCAATATCATCCAGCCCATTCAACAGACAATGTTTTCTGAACCCATCCACCGTAAATGAAATTTCCCGTCCACTGGCCGTCACAATAATTTGTTGTTCCAGATCCACCGCAAAACAACACCCGGTATCCACATCAACCTCAACAAACAACGCATCAACCTCCGTTGTTGACAGCGCAATAGGCAAGACACCATTTTTAAAACAATTATTAAAGAATATATCGGCAAAACTCGGGGCAATCACCACCCGAATACCAAAATCCTCCAGTGCCCAGACGGCATGTTCACGCGAAGAGCCACAACCAAAATTATCACGCCCCAACAAGATGCCAGCCTGCTCATAAGCCGGTTGATTTAACACAAAATCAGGGTTCTTCTCACGCGTTAGTGGATCAATACCCGGCTCACCGTGATCCCGATAACGCCATGCATCAAACAGGTTAGGACCAAAACCAGTGCGCTTAATTGATTTCAGAAATTGTTTAGGGATAATCGCATCAGTATCAACATTAGCTCGATCCAATGGTACCACTACCGCCTTAAATTGAGTAAATTTTTCCATCATCGTATATCCACAAAATGACCAGCAATCGCAGCCGCCGCCGCCATCGCAGGGCTCACCAGATGGGTTCGACTACCCGTACCCTGACGACCCTCAAAATTTCTATTCGAGGTTGAGGCGCAACGCTCTTGCGGTAATAAACGATCCGCATTCATCGCCAGACACATCGAACAACCCGGCTCGCGCCACTCAAAACCGGCATCCATAAAGATTTTATCCAGACCCTCGGCCTCCGCCTGTTGCTTCACCAGTCCTGAACCGGGAACCACCAGTGCCTGGGTAATTGAGCTGGCGACCTTGTTGCCCTTTGCAACCTCGGCAGCCGCCCTCAAATCCTCAATACGGGCATTAGTACAAGAACCAATAAACACTCGATCCAGATTGATATCAGTGATCATAGTACCAGACGTTAAGCCCATATAATCAAGCGCATGTTGCATCGCACTACGTCGTACCGCATCCGTCTCTTGTTGTGGATCAGGAACCTCAGCAGTTACAGCTACCACCATCTCCGGTGATGTACCCCAGGTCACCTGTGGCTGCAAGGTGCTTACGTCAATTGTGACCACCTTATCGAATACCGCACCCTCATCCGTATGCAAATCCTGCCAGGCAGCAACCGCCTGCTCCCATAAGGTTTCATCCGGTGCATAAGGTCTGCCTTTCAGGTAGTCTGTGGTCACCTCATCCACTGCAATTAAACCCGCGCGAGCCCCTGCCTCAATCGCCATATTACAGACCGTCATACGTCCTTCCATCGATAGATCACGAATCGCTTCACCGGCAAACTCAATAGTATAACCAGTACCCCCTGCGGTCCCCAGTTCGCCAATAATTGCCAATACAATATCCTTGGCACTCACCCCGGACTGAAGCCGCCCATCGACCTGCACCAACAAATTAGCGGACTTTTTCTGGATCAGACATTGTGTTGCCAGCACATGCTCTACCTCAGAGGTGCCAATACCAAACGCCAGCGCACCAAAGGCACCGTGTGTCGCGGTATGTGAATCACCACAGACCACCGTCATACCCGGCAGAGTAGCTCCTTGTTCAGGACCTACCACATGCACAATACCCTGCCTTGGATCCGACATATCAAACTCGGTCAGACCAAACTCCTGGCAGTTCTGATCCAGGGTCTCAACCTGTAACCGCGCCACAGGATCGGTAATACCCGCTGAACGATCATCCGTAGGAACATTATGATCCGGTACCGCCAATACACTCTGCTTACGCCACAGGTCACGCTTTGCCAGGCGCAGCCCCTCAAAGGCCTGTGGTGAAGTCACCTCATGCACCAAATGGCGATCTATATATAACAAGGTAGCACCCTCATCCTCACGAACGATATGCGCATCCCAAAGTTTGTCATAAAGCGTCTTGCCCATCATAAAACCAGTCTCAATCAATCAAAAATATGGAAACGAGAGATTATATCGAATAACAGAGCTAGAAACCATACACCAGGGAAACTGAGGTCAGGGTATCGGTTCTCTCCGTACCGACCGGCACGACTGAGTTCTGTTTAATGGTATAACTGATCTTTGAGGATAGATTGCCATTAATCTTCATCTTCAATGAGGTAATTGATTCAGTATAGGTATTATCACTACCCGACTCCACCGTCAAAACTTCACTCAGAGAGGCATATTCACTAATTTGATAAGCATACTGGGCATCAAGTTTTAGAATAACCCGATTATCCACCTGACCGGTAACGCTATCCTGCATGGAGCGATAACCAGGACCAACCGCCACATCCAGACTATGAACAGCCGTCTTTATCAGTTGTGAACCAATACCCGCTGCCAGCGAGGACTGGTAGTCATAGCCACTAAACTGATCATTATCATAACGCAGACTAGCAAAGACATAGCTCTTGTCCGAATAGGCATAATTGGATTTATGGGTAAACTCATAACGTTCGGCACTCCTCACCTTATTCGAAGATGCCTGCAATGCACTCAAACCCAGCACATGCTTCCACTGATCATACTCAACTGTTACAGCCAATTTTGCATTCAATGTTTCAGCATCCGAGTTACCTGCCGTCGAGGTGTAACCCAGCTCACCTTCACCCTTCCATTCCGCTGCAGACACACACACCGGGGCCAACGCCAACAAGGCGATAACTATTCTATTCACCGTATACTCCTGAATTTATATTGATAAGGTATTTTCTGCTGACTCAACTGTCTGTCGAATCAAGGTCGCAATCGTCATCGGCCCGACACCACCGGGTACCGGTGTATAGGCTGAACAATGATCCATCACCGCAGACAACTCGACATCACCAACACCCCCTGGGTGATATCCTGCATCCACGACAACGGCACCCAGCTTGATCCAGCTACCCTTGATAAATTCAGGTCGTCCCACAGCACCAACGACAATATCCGCCTGACGAATAATATCCGCCAGACCCTGAGTGCGGGAATGACAGATCGTTACCGTGGCATCGGCATTCAACAACATCATTGCCATCGGCTTGCCAAGAATCGCACTACGTCCGACTACCACAGCATGTTGGCCTTCCAGCGGAATATCGTGGTGTTGTAACAGACTCATAATCCCAGCGGGTGTTGCCGAACCATAGGCAAATTCCTGCATCACCATACGACCGAAGCCTAATGATGTCACACCATCCACATCCTTGGTGGCACTAATGGCATCAAAACACAGACGCTCATTGATCTGTTCCGGTACCGGGTGTTGCAACAGGATGCCATGCACATCCGGGTTATTATTCAACGTCTGAATCTGCACCATCAACTGCTCGGTTGTTGTATCCTTACCCAGCAACACCTTGATCGACTCCATACCAATACGTTGACAGGCATTGCCCTTCATCTTCACATAGGTTGCCGAGGAAGGATCATCACCGACCAGGATGGTCGCCAGTACCGGCGTCTTGCCACCCATCTTCGATTTAATAAGCTCAACCCGCTGAGAAAGATCCTGCTCATAGGAAACGGCAAGCGCCTTCCCATCAAGAATAATTGCTGACATGGTGTTATACCTTTAGATAACTCAAAAACAGGCGGGTATTTTACACTATTTCGTGCTCGATGGGGTCAAAACGACATCGGTAGGGTGCGTAGTACGCACCAACGGTTTTGGTGCGTAGTACGCACTACCGATAAGGGGGACTTTTATTTACACGGTAGCACCGATAGCTTTAGTGCGTAGTACGCACCCTACCAATAAGGCTTGGGGTACGTGCTCGAGGCTTGAAAAAGAAAACCCTACTTACGTCTCGCTACACCCATCAGACCCAACAGACCCGAGCCAAACAACCATACTGCTGCAGGTACAGGCACTGCACTAACATCACCCGACTGCACAGCCCATCCAGAGTACTTGGCGTACTTACCGGTAGCATCCTGGCTACCATTGTCCATACTAAAGTACCACGCATAGCTTGGGATAGACACGGACTCCGTCGACCAATAGGGGGAGCCAGACTGAATATTGCTGAATGGACCCACATTACTCAAGGAGCCAGCTGTATCCCCTAATACATTATAAAAAATATTGCCCAGCTCACCACCAATACAACCCTGGCCATAATCACCAAAAGTACTATTTTGAACACTACAGCTTGCATCAGGTTGCACAGTAACCGGTAGTCGCCAACCGGTTACACCCGCCACATCCAGGCTCGCGACCCAATCGGTAGCATTAAACCAGGTCATCAGGCCTGAACCAGGAGTATAAGTATCATAAGTAGAATTCACAGCCGCATTGGCATCCGCCAACCAGGTCAGATCGGCATTATCATCGTAATAAGCCTGATAATCAGTTCCACCTGACGTAGCAGGTAGACGACCTGAGAGTGATGAGGCATTCGCCATCGATGAAATAACCATGGTGGTCATTAATAAGGCAGGACCTGCCAGTGTCTTGAATATCTTCATTTCCGTATCCTCCTATGGACTATTATTTTTTATCAACTCACAATAAAATAAGGGCAACAACCGTGCCATTAAACAATACATGTTAAAAAACAAATAGTTATAAATAAAATAGGGTGAATTGAAAACAAGAGTGTAATATAGCAATGTAATGAATTACCGTAAAGGAATCTGATACCCTGGTATTTTACTTTATTATCAATGAGTTATATCTTCAATCGAGATTTATGTACTTGTCGATAAATCTGACAGATTAACAAGAGATGTATTCTAAGGTCTGTGGTGCGTACTGCCTTGGGGACAGACTTAAGTCTGTCCCCGCTTCGGAGTGATATCAGGCGGGGACGCACCTCATTCTCACTTAATCAAGCCCCAACACAGTTTGCCACAATACATCAACCTCCATCATCTCAACCTTGCTGAGGGTCGTTAGGACATCATTTGTCATTCGACGATTATCAATCGTTCTTGTCTGATCCAGCATAATATCCGAATCCATTTTCAGATTATCACGCGATTTGATTCGATACCGCAAGGGTGCCGCATCATCAATTAATTGTGTCGTTAAGGGAAGCACGGTGGTACTAGGGTGATTCGCTTCATTAAGCAAGTCACTTTGCATAACAATACAGGGACGAATCTTCCCAGCTTCAGTACCCTTTGAAGGATTAAAGTTGGCCAGATATATTGCGCCCCGTTTAAAGAGCATCGCCATTTGCCGCTTCAAAATCCACAATGGACTGATCGGCCTGCTCTCTTGTTTTAAGTGAAGCCGCCCTAATCTGTTGTCGAAGTGCTTCTCTATCAAGAAATTTTGAATAATTCCTTACCGCATCTCGAATAACACCGCTACGAGTAGTATGCAAACGCGATGATAACTGATTCAATATGGCATCAAATTCATTATCAGCCTTTATAGTGATTGTCTTCATGGTAATACCTCAGTAACACCAAAACAAGTATAGCTTGAAGATTCATCAGAAATCAAGGGATAAGAAGCATTGGATCTCATCAATGTCCTGCCCTATGCAGCAATATTTTCAACCTTGTCCAGATCATGATGTTGGTGAATGAAAGTGTCCGGTATGACTTGACCAGAACAGTTATGCTTTTTATATAAAAACCACCCTATGAATGTGTAAAACTTTATTGAATGTAGGTTTCTTAATTGAGAGCTTGCTATTTTATTAGTGGATATTGGTCGTAATCAGCAACGACTCTCCAGGTAAGCCTTGAAATCAGCCCCTAGCTCATGATGCTTGATCGCATATTCAACCGTTGCCATTAAATAGCCCAATTTACTACCACAATCATAACGATCCCCTTCAAAGCGATAGGCCATTACCTTCTCATATTCCAACAGGGCAGCAATGGCATCGGTCAGCTGTATTTCATTGCCAGCACCTCTTTGTGTGTTTTCCAGCAAATCAAATATCCTGGGGGTCAGAATATAACGCCCCACCACAGCAAGATTAGACGGTGCCACATCAGGGGCGGGCTTTTCTACTATTTCTTTAACATGCTCCAGACGTGCGGACAATGAATCAGCGGCAACAATACCATAACGATCGGTTTCATCTGCCGGAACTTCTTCAACACCCAGGACACTACAACCTCGTTCTTCAAAGACCTCAACCATTTGACTCATACAGGAGGGGCCCTGGTTATCAATCAGGTCATCGGCCAGAATAACCGCAAAGGGTTCATCCCCCACCACAGGTTTTGCACATAAAACAGCATGACCTAGCCCTAACGCCTCAGCCTGCCGCACATAAATACAAGATACACCTGCTGGCACAATATCACGCACAACCGCAAGAAGCTTATCCTTGCCTCGTTTCTCAAGTTCCATCTCCATCTCGTAGTTCTTATCAAAATGATCCTCAATCGCACGTTTGCTACTACTGGTAACAAACACCAGTTGTTCAATCCCTGCGGCAACAGCTTCCTCAGCAGCATATTGAATAAGAGGCTTATCAACAACTGGCAACATCTCTTTTGGATTCGCCTTAGTCGCAGGCAAAAAACGAGTGCCTAAACCGGCAACAGGAAAAACCGCTGTTCTTACTTTTTTTATCATTTCATTTCTCTTGAGAATGGAGATAACATTAATTTTTTCATTGAGCCCCCAGGCAGTCAAAACCACCTGAGGGTCATATAAGCATTGCTATTAATCGGATGATATTCTCTTTTCTTTAACGATAATACGCGCCCGATTTCGTTCCATAATAGCAGAACCCACACCCTTTACTTTACTCAGATCCTCTATTGATTCAAATGGACCATTACTATCGCGGTAAGCAACAATGGCAGCTGCCCGGTAAGGACCAATACCATTCAGTACATTCATCATCTGTTTAACACTGGCGACATTAATGTCCAGTGGTTCCAGTGCATGGGCCCATGAAGAAACAAAAAGAAAAATAGAGAATAAAACCAGCTTAAATGTACGCATAATGACCTCCTTGTCAGTGTTTGCGATTTGATATTGAGCCTGTTCTTTAGTGAAAGACTCAAGGTCAGACTAACAGTTAATATAATTATGTCAAGTTGCGTCCATTCGATTTATTGGTGCGCATTGCGCACCTTTATTCTAGACTATGGTTAATCTCCTGCAAACGAGCCAGGGGGTCATCCGCCTGGGTGATGGGTCGACCCATCACCAGATAACTGGAACCCTGGGCAATCGCCTGTTCCGGGGTCAACACTCGATGTTGATCGTCCATACTTGCTCCCACAGGGCGTACACCGGGGGTCACCAGAAGAAAATCATCCCCGGTCTGCTGACGTAACATGGCCGCTTCCCGAGGCGAACAAACAACGCCATCAAGATCTGCTTGTTGTGCCAGAGCTGCCAGACGGGAGACATTATCCGAGGCACTACCAGAAAGACCTATCAGACCCAGATCATCATCAGACATACTGGTCAATATCGTCACCGCAATCAAGCGAGGACGCTTGCCTGATGTATTACGCAATGCCTCCTGAGCCGCCTGCATCATTTTTCTACCTCCCAGGGCATGGACGTTCATCATCCACACACCGAGCTCTGCCGCTGCCTCACAAGCCCTGGCAACTGTATTCGGGATATCATGAAACTTGAGATCCAGAAATACATCATAGCCCTGTGCCACCAGATCCCTGACAAAATCAGGGCCACCCCGGGTAAACAATTCCTTACCGATCTTCAATCGACACATCGCTGGTGTTAATTGTTGAACCAGAGTCTGCGCCCTGACTGGATCCGCATAATCCAATGCAACAATTATTTTCGAACCCTCAATCTCTACCATTTTATTCACCCTCAACACCATAAATCGGCTTAACCGTATTCCATTCTCTGCAACCCGGACACTGCCAATGTAATGTCTTGCCGCTAAAGCCACACTGATTACACCTGAAGGTTGGTTTATCCAGCAATATCTTTTCTACCAATTGTTGTAGTATCAGCAACTGACCTGAATCCTGTTGACGTTGCTGACCTAATTTTAGCAGATGTTCCAGACCTCGAACGGAGGCGCGTTGTTGTAATCGCTGGGTAATAAAGTCAATCGCAGCATCAATACCCTCTTTCTTTTCAATCAGCTCGGCCATAAGAATAACAGGAGATACACCCTGATAGTTCTGCATCACCCTTTCCAGAAAAGGGTAAACAGCCATCTCATCACCCATTGCCTGATAACTGCTTCGTAAACCAGGCAAGACCTCAGGGATAAAATCAATATCCTGTGACTCAATACGTTGCCAGGCAACAATAGCCATCTTGTGATCACCCTCTCGCACTGCAATTTTCGCCTCAAGTAAACTAGCGCGAACACAGGACTTATCCTTGAGCAAGGCCTTATCCAGAAGATAGTGTGCCTTTTCAAGTTGCCCCTGCTGCAAGGCCTGTTCTGCCTGCTCACAATACAATTGAGCAATAACCTTTCGCATATCCGGGCCGGCTGCCAGATCAACACCTCTGGCAACATCAATCGCCCTATTCCAATCCTTCTCCTGCTGATAAATATCCAGTAAATATTGTAATGCCGCTAACACATGAAAATCATTTTCAACCAGTTCCTGAAACAGCACCTCGGCACGATCAAGCAACCCGGCACGCATATAATCACGTCCCAACTCAAGTATTGCTGCACTGCGCTGTTCAGCACTAAGTGATATTCTGGCAATCAGATTCTGATGAATCCGGATTGCCCGGTCGACTTCACCTCTACGACGATAAATACTCCCCAGAGCCAGATGGGTTTCAAAGGTATCTTCGTCCACCGCCATCATATTCACAAAGGCATCAATTGCCTTATCGGCTTGCTCATTTAACAGGAAATTCAGACCCTGAAAATAATCGCTTCCCAGTTTTTCTGTTTTAATTTTAAGCTTGGCAGAACGTCGTGCAGCAAGCCAACCCGAAGCGGCTGCCAGGGGCAAGAGCAACCATAACAGATCATTCATTACCATTACTGCCCGTCAACTCAAGAGACAGGGATTGCGCTTCTCTATCAGAGACCCTTGCCCGCATGAACGCGGGCGTGGAGCCACCATGGATGGTTTCACGGCGTGTCTCTGGTAGAGAAACGTGATTCATGGCTCAAACTTTCCAGGCATGTTTTTTTCGATGAATATCATGTGATTACAGCAAGCAAATAAACCCTTAACGGAACAGCAGTGATTCATTACCTAAGGCAACTTTGGGTCTTGTGAAGTCAACAGATGCTGTTGTTCCTGCTGGTGCTTGACGGTCTTTTTCTGTAGACGCTTGTTTTCACGTTTCAGCCTAATCATGCCAGACAGGTTAAATAATACCGCCATTAGCGCACCGGCAATAAAAGTGATAATTAAAACCAGCGCCAGTGGCACCTTGATATGACCAATAAAATAATTTAATTGAATTAAATCGGCATTAATAATTGCAAAGGCAGCGGCCACAATCATTAAAACAAAGAGGATTATATTACCAATAATACGCATCATAATTCACGCACAAAAAAATACTCCGAACCAGGGTTCGGAGTATTCACATTATTATATTCAGGAAACAGGTTTTTCATGCATGCCTGCATTGACACGTTCACGCAATTCCTTACCTGGCTTAAAGTGAGGGACATACTTGGCAGGCAATGAAACCGAATCACCGGACTTCGGATTACGTCCTATCCGAGGAGGACGGTAGTGTAATGAAAAGCTACCAAACCCTCGTATCTCTATCCGGTCACCCGTTGCTAAAGCCTGACTCATCTGCTCTAACAAACCTTTAACAGCCAATTCAACATCCTTGCAATTAAGATGTGTATTCTTGCTTGCAAGCATTTCAATCAGTTCTGACTTTGTCATTCCTTACATCCTGAATATATAATCAATCTTAATTAAAAAAACAAATAACGGTTACTTATCGTTACCTTCCATCTGTTCTTTAAAGATATCACCCAAAGTTGCGGTCGCATTGCTCGCTGCACGGCCATAATCTTCAACAGCCTTCGCTTCCTCAGCATTCTCTTTAGCCTTAACCGAGAGACTGATTGAACGATTCTTGCGATCAACACCCATAAAGCGAGCCTCAATCTCATCACCCACGGTCAGTACAGTGCGTGCATCTTCAACACGATCACGGGCAAGTTCCGAGGCACGTAATATACCGTCGATACCATCACCCAGATCAATAATAGCGGCCTTGGCATCAACCTCTTTAACGGTACCCTTAACAATGGCACCCTTAGCATTCGCGGCAACAAAATCAGAGAATGGATCTTTACCCAACTGTTTAACACCCAGGGAGATACGTTCACGTTCTGGATCAACTGCCAGCACAACGGCTTCAACCGTGTCACCCTTCTTGTAATCTCTTACCGCATCTTCACCTTCCACATCCCAGGAGATGTCAGACAGATGAACCAGACCATCAATGCCACCATTCAGACCAACAAAGATACCAAAATCGGTGATTGACTTAATAACACCGGATACCGCGTCACCCTTATTATGAGTTGCTGAGAATTCTTCCCATGGGTTAGCATAACATTGCTTCATACCCAGAGAGATACGACGACGTTCTTCGTCGATATCCAACACCATAACTTCGACTTCCTGGCTAATATGAACCAGTTTAGCCGGGTTGATATTCTTGTTTGTCCAATCCATTTCTGAGACGTGAACCAGGCCTTCAACACCCTCTTCGATTTCAACAAAGCAACCATAATCAGCAATATTGGTTACCTTACCGAACAGACGTGTATTCTCAGGATAACGACGCATCAGATCAGACCATGGATCCTGACCCAGCTGTTTCAGACCCAGTGATACGCGAACCTTCTCACGATCAAACTTGAGCACCTTAACGTCAATCTCATCGCCGACATTAACAATCTCGGAAGGATGTTTAACGCGCTTCCATGCCATATCGGTAATATGTAACAGACCATCAATACCACCCAGATCAACGAATACACCGTATTCGGTCAGGTTCTTGACGATACCCTTAACAACAATACCTTCTTGCAGACTATTCAGCAGCTCTTCACGATCAGCACTGTATTCTGACTCAACAACGGCACGACGGGAAACAACCACGTTATTACGTTTCTGATCCAGCTTAATAACTTTAAATTCAAGTTCCTTGCCTTCAAGATAAGAAGTATCACGAACAGGACGCACATCAACCAGTGAACCCGGCAGGAAGGCACGAATATCACTCACATCAACCGTGAAGCCACCCTTAACCTTGCCACTGATAACACCCTTAACGATTTCTTCCTTATCAAAGGCTTCCTGTAATACGATCCATGCACGCGCACGTTTCGCCTTTTCACGAGACAACTTGGTTTCACCATAGCCATCCTCGACGGAATCCAGAGCAACTTCAACACTGTCACCAATCGCCAGTTCCAGTTGCCCTTGATCATTGTAAAATTCCTCAACCGGAATCACACCTTCCGATTTCAGTCCTGCATTAACGATAACAACATCGCCACGTATATCCATCACAATACCGGTCATGATGGAACCAGGACGCATCTCCTGTTTGGCAAGACTCTCTTCAAATAATTCTGCAAAGCTTTCGCTCATGTTAACCACTTTCCTTGAACCCGAAACAACTTGAAAGGTTCACTTGTTATAAGCCAGATCAATTCATGGCTTGTTAAAAAAACCCTGAAAACCCAATAAAGATTCCAGAGACCTTATAAAAAACAACATTATACGTCACTTATCAATTTATTTCACTCTAACGGCCCGATCAGGAGAGGCACTTATTAATGGCAGCCTGTACCTGATCTATACTCGCCTCAAGGTCAATATCACTGGTATCAATAGTGATGGCATCCTGTGCAGCCAACAAGGGTGCAACAGAACGTTCCGAATCACGTTGATCCCGTTCGGAAATATCCTTGATAAGGCGCGAGAGTTTAGCATCCAATCCTTTCTCTTTCAACTGCTTATAACGTCTTTTAGCACGTTCTTCCGCACTTGCGGTGAGAAAAATCTTGGCGACAGCATCAGGAAACACCACCGTCCCCATGTCACGTCCATCCGCGATCAGGCCGGGGCTGACCCGAAAATCACGCTGACGTTGTAATAGAGCCGCGCGTACCTGGGGGAAAACCGCCACTTTTGATGCCGCCATGCCGCTCTCTTCGGTACGAATTTCCACACCCACATCAACCCCGTTGAGCAGGATATGATCGCCACCTTTAAATGTCACATCCAGATGCAAGGCCAGTTCTGCCAAGGCGGGCTCATCATCCAGTGCCAATGCCGCCTGTCTGGCAGCCAGACCCAACAAACGATACAGCGCACCACTATCCAACATGTGGTAACCCATAGTCGCTGCAATACGGGCACTGATTGCACCCTTGCCAGACCCGCTCGGGCCATCGATTGTAATTACCGGAATTATCATATCTTCACTCATATACAGTTACCTGGTGCGTAGTACGCACCCTACCTTTTCTCGTTCCCATGCTCTGCGTGGGAATGCATACTATTATTGTTTTTCTCGTTCCCACGCTCTGCGTGGGAATGCATACACTGGTGCGTGGTACGCACCCTACCCAAGAGGCATACACCTATCCCGTAGGGTGCGCATTGCGCACCACAACAATTCTATCAGGCATCGCCCAAACTAATTTTCAAACCCATCGCAGCAGCATGCCCCACAAAACCAGGAAAAGAGGTATCCACATTACTACAATCAGTAATTTGTATCGGACCACTGGCACGTAATGCTGCCATCGAAAAAGACATCGCGATACGGTGATCGCCATGACTATCCACCGTAGCAGAACCCAGCTTGCCACCGGTTATTTCTATACCATCCGCTGTCGCCATAGCATCAATACCCAGCGCTACCAGACCATCGGCCATCACCTGAATCCGGTCACTCTCTTTAACCCGCAACTCCTCGGCACCCGTCAACACGGTCTTACCAGTGGCGCAGGCAGCAGCAACAAAGATTGCTGGGAATTCATCAATCGCCAATGGCACCAATGCTACCGGGATATCAATACCATGCAGAACTGCCGAACAGATACGCAGGTCAGCAACCGGTTCCCCACCCACCACACGTTCATTCAACACGCTAATATCCGCCCCCATCAAGCGCAGGATATCAATGACACCCGTGCGCGTAGGATTCATACCCACATGCCGCAAGGTGACATCGGAACCCTCTGCAATGCTTGCCCCAACCATAAAAAACGCCGCTGATGAGATATCCGCTGGCACATCAATCTCGCCTGCTGTCAGTTCACCACCTGACTGCAAACAAGCACGAGCGCCTTCGACCCTGACCTCATAACCCATACCATTCAACATGCGTTCGGTATGATCACGCGTGGGTGCCGGTTCGGTAGTACAGGTTTGACCACGGGCATACAGACCTGCCAATAAAACACAGGATTTTACCTGCGCACTGGCGACAGGTAACTCATAGTCAATCCCACGCAGGGTTTGTCCACCATGTATTTTCAGCGGTGCCTTGCCATCATCACTTTCAATGGATGCGCCCATCTGTTGCAAGGGATTAATCACCCGCATCATTGGACGGCCTGACAGGGAGGCATCACCAGTCAACGTCACATCAAAGGACTGCCCTGCTAGCAGACCACTTAACAAACGCATAGAGGTTCCTGAATTACCCAGATAGAGATCATCCTTCGGCGCAGTTAAACCATTCAGTCCTACACCTTCAATAATGACATCACCTTGTTCATCCGGCCCGCTAATAGTAACACCCATAGCCCGAAAGGCTGCCAGCGTTGCCAGGCTATCCTCACCTTGTAAAAAACCCTTCACCTGCGTTGTACCCTGCGCCAGCGCACCCAACATGATGGAGCGATGGGATATTGATTTATCACCCGGCACCCGCAACTCACCTTGCAGCACGCCTCCAGGTTGTAGCAAAAATTTCACCTTGCTCATTAATCAACACCTCTTTTATTCTGTTTCTGCTTTTTCAGATAATCATCACGGGTCTGCTTTGCCCGTGTAAATAATGCCAGCAGCGCATCTCCGTCTGCATTGGCAATATGTCCTTGCAACTGCTCAAGATCCTGTGAAAAGTGATTCAATACATCCAGCATTGCTGCACCATTAGATAGGCAGATATCACGCCATACCACTGGATCACTTGAGGCTATCCGTGAAAAGTCCTGAAAGCCCCCTGCAGCATAACGAAACACCTCACCGGATGTATCAATATCGGATAAGGTATTCACCAAATTAAAGGCCAGTATATGCGGCATATGACTGGTTGCCGCCAAGATCGTATCATGATGCTCGGCATCCATAATATTGACCTCAGCCCCGGTTTTTTGCCATAACTCACGCACTATATTCACGGCATCTTTATCCGTATCCGGTAGCGGAGTTAACACCACCTGCCGGTCACGAAACAATTCCGGGAATGAGGCATCAACACCACTATGTTCTGTTCCAGCGATAGGATGCCCGGCAACAAAACGACAGGTCAATGCCCCCAATGCTGTAACCGCATCAGCCAACACACTCTGCTTCGAGCTACCCACATCTGTTATAACCACCTGCTCACTGGCATATTGTGCAATATCCAGAAACACTGTTTTCATCGCACCCAAAGGCACAGCAACCAGGATGACATCAACAGCGGATACCGCTTTACCAACATCGGTGTGATAGCGATCAATCACACCCAGATCCAGCGCACGCTGTAGATTGTCTTCACTACGACCACAACCAATAATTTCCAGATCAGGCACCGACAAACGCAGGGCACGGGCAAACGAGCCGCCAATCAAGCCGACACCAATGACACATACGCGCAAGGGTGTCATCTATAACACTCGATTCAGGGATGCAATCAAACGATCATTCTCAAAGTGATTGCCAATGGTAATACGCAAGTGCCTGGGTAAGGCGTAGTTCGCCACTGGCCGAACAATAATGCCTTCATGCAATAGTCGCTCATAAACCTCAGTGCCATCAGTATTCACATCCAGACAAACAAAATTACCCACCGATGGGATCCAGCCAAAACCCATATCAGAAAAGGCACGCGTTAACTGTTGCATACCATTAATATTCATCTGCAGACTTTGTTGTATATGCGCATTATCTTGTAATGCCGTCAGTGCAGCCACCTGTGCCATAGCATTCACATTAAAGGGTTGCCGAACCCGATTAAGTAGATCAGCAATATCTGTATGTGATACAGAATAGCCAATACGCAGACCTGCCAGACCATAGGCCTTGGAAAAGGTACGGGTAACAATCAGGTTGTTATACTCACTCAACCATTGCGTGGTATCAGGGTAATCCTCTTTTTGCACATATTCAAAATAGGCTTCATCCACAACCACCATAATCCGCTCAGGCACCTTGTCCATAAAGGCCTTTAGACTGGATTCATTCAGCCATGTTCCTGTTGGATTATTGGGGTTGGCAATAAAGATGACAGCAGTCTTATCCGTAATAGCGGCAAGAATCGCATCCAGGTCATAGCCATAATCCTTCGCCGGGGTCACCACTGCATCAGCTCCCACCGCCTGGGTTGCAATCGGGTAGACGGCAAAGGCATGCTCTGAAAAAATCGCCTCGGTACCAGGAAACAAGAAGACTCGCGCAACCAATTCCAGCACATCATTAGAACCGTTACCCAGGGTAATCTGATTCATCTCCACGGCATGACGTTGCGCCAGTGCCTGCTTTAACTCAAAGCTGTTACCATCGGGATAACGCGCTTGTTGTGAGATTGCTGACTTCATTGCATCCTGAACCAGCAGACCAGGCCCCAGAGGGTTTTCATTCGATGCCAGTTTAACGGCATCCTGAATATGATACTCGCGCTCTAGTTCAGACAAGGGCTTGCCGGGCTGATAAGGTTTTAAACCAGCAATACCTGGCGCAACTCGCGATGAAACTGTCATGATCAATACGTCCTTAAATCACTGCCAGCGGGTAGGAGCCCAAAATTTTGAGCAAGCTCGCCCTGGCTTTCAGATCCTTTAATGCCGATGCGACCCGTTCATCATTGCGATGACCTTCAATATCAATAAAAAACACGTAGTCCCACATTCCCTGACCGGATGGTCGGGATTCAATGCGTGTCATACTCAGGTTATTTCTGGCAATAGGCTCCAGCAGATTATTCAAGGCGCCGGGTTCATTCTTCAAAGACACCAGTATCGATGTCTTATCCTTGCCACTGGCCGCAATATCCTTGTTACCCAAAATAAGAAAACGCGTGGTATTACTCTGTTCATCTTCAATACTTCGCGACAAGACATCAAGGTCATAGATTAAACTGGCTGATTCGGCTGCAATAGCCGCTGAATCCCTCTTATTAATCACACATCGAGCCGCCTCTGCATTACTCGACATAGGCACCCTCTTGACATCCGGTAAATTCCGATCCAGCCATTGTTGACATTGCGCCAGTGCCTGAGGATGCGCATAGACCTGCTTTAAGCCGACCATATCACCATTGGATAACAGACTATGTTGCACTCTAAGATCAACTTCACCACAAATCCTGAGTGTCGACTGCATAAACATATCGAGGGTATGGTTAATGGTTCCCGCGGTTGAATTCTCAACCGGAACCACACCGTATTGCACATCACCACACTCAACAGCATGAAAGATATCAGGGATTGATGCCAGTGCCTGCGTCTCGACCGAGGAACCAAAGTGCTTCAGTAAAGCCTGCTGGGTATAGGTTCCTTCCGGGCCAAGATAAGCCGTCTTCAACGGATATTCCAGCGCCAGACAGGTCGACATAATCTCCCTGAATAAACGCGTTATCTCGGTACTGGATAAGGGACCACTATTACGTTCATAGACCTGGCGCAACACCTGAGCCTCACGTTCCGGGCGATAAAAATCCTCACTCTCACCCGCTGCCATCTTGACCGCGGCAACCTCCTGGGCACAACGGGCACGATCATTGATCAGCTGTTGAATCTGCTGATCAATCGAATCGATACGAACACGTATCCCTGAAAGTTTTTCTTCACCAGACATGCCGATTAACTTCTCCAGATCACAAAATTCTTACGTTTAACACGCCTTCAATAGCACTTAACTCTGCAACACAGCCATCCGATATGGGAGCATCTACATCGACCAATGTATACGCCAGATCACCACGCGACTTATTCAACATATCAATAATGTTCAAACCGGCATTGGCCAATGCCGTCGATATCTGCCCCAGCATATTCGGCACATTCGCATTCGCAACGGCCAAACGATAACCCTCATTACGCGTCATCTTCATAGCGGGGAAATTAACCGAATTTTTCACATTCCCGTTTTCCAGGAAATCCTTTATCTGGTCAGCCACCATAATAGCGCAGTTCTCTTCCGCCTCACGCGTTGATGCGCCCAGATGTGGCAAGGTAATAACCCGTGGATTATCCTTTAACAGGTTACTCGGGAAGTCACACACATAGGCATAGACCTTACCCGATTCAATCGCTGCACAAACCGCATCATCATCCAGAATACCATTGCGTGAAAAGTTCAACAGCACCACATTATCACGCATACTTTTAAGACGTTCTTCATTAATCAGATTTTTAGTGGCATCAATTAACGGCACATGGAAAGTAACAAAATCAATACGCGTCAACAGATCATCAACACTTGTTGCCTGTTGCACATCCGATGATAACTGCCAGGCACGTTCCACTGTAATATCGGGGTCATAACCAATAACATTCATACCCAGTGCCAACGCTGCATTCGCCACCTTGACACCAATCGCACCCAGACCAATCACACCCAGGGTGCGTCCTGGCAATTCAAAGCCAACAAAGTTTTTCTTGCCTGCCTCAACATTCTTGTTGATCTCGGCATCTTCACCTTGCAGTGAACGGGCAAAATCACGCGACTGACAGATATTTCTTGCCGCCATTAACATCCCCGCTAAAACCAGTTCCTTCACTGCATTGGCATTGGCACCTGGTGCGTTAAAAACAGCAACACCCTTTCCTGTCATTGCTTCAACCGGGATATTATTTACCCCAGCACCCGCACGACCAATGGCCTTTACAGAGGGAGGAAGCTCCATATCGTGCATCTTGAAGGAACGTAATAAAATGCCATCAGGGTGCTGTATCTCAGAGGCAACTTCATAGCTCTCACGCGGCAATTTCTCAAGACCCGCGACCGAGATGTTATTCAAGGTTAATATCTTATACATAGTTTATTTCCAGAAATTATTTATGTTGAGACTTAAAATCAGCCATCAGTGAAATCAAGGCATCAACACCTTCTTCCGGCATCGCATTATAAATACTGGCACGCATACCACCCACCGAACGATGCCCCTTTAATGTCACCAGACCTTTAGCCGCAGCTTGTTCAAGAAAGACCTTATCCAACTCAGCATCCGGCAGAGTAAAAGGCACATTCATCCATGAACGATTTTCTATCGCCACAGGGTTCTGGTAAAAGTCCGAACCATCAATCGCCGCATACAATTTATCCGCCTTACGTTGATTCTGCTCACCCATCGCCTGCAAACCACCATTACGCAATAACCACTGAAAAACCAGCCCGGAAAGATACCAGGAATAAGTGGGCGGCGTGTTATACATCGAATCATTTTTGGCATGAATCGCATAATCAAACATCGCCGGAGTCGATTCCGCTGCACCACCGATCAGGTCTTCCCTGATAATGACAATAGTCAGTCCAGCAGGCCCCACATTCTTCTGCGCACCCGCATAGATCACACCAAAACGAGACACATCAATTGGGCGAGAAAGTATAGTCGAAGACATATCCGCAATCAGCGGCACATCGCCCACATCAGGGATATCAGCAAATTCAACACCACCAATGGTTTCATTCGGGGTGTAATGCACATAGGCCGCATCCGGGTTTAACTGCCATTCAGCGCGTGCCGGCACACTGGAGAAATTGCCCGCCTCACCACTTGCGACAATATTCACATCACAGAAACGCTTTGCCTCAGCAATCGCCTTCTTCGACCACGCACCGGTATTAAAGTAATCTGCGGTAGTCTTACCACGCAACAGGTTGAGTGGAATCATGGCAAACTGACTGCTAGCACCACCTTGCAGGAATAACACCTTATAGTTATCAGGGATCGCCATCAGCTCACACAGATCTTTCTCCGCCTGGCCCGCAATCGACATGAAATCCTTACCACGATGGCTCATTTCCATCACCGACATATGACTGTCTTTCCAGTCAACCAACTCCTTCTGTGCCTGCTCCAGAACTTCCTGCGGCAACATCGCAGGCCCCGCACTAAAATTATAAATCTTCGACATTAATTCACTCTCATTATCAAAAAAAACATTTGGTGCGCAGTGCGCACCCTACCATATATTCATTGGTTCACAATGCAGATATACATCCCAGGTAGGGTGCGTACTACGCACCATCATTTTATTCATCACCCTCATCCATCTCATCTTCCGGCTCAACAATACGCTCCAAACCAACCAACGCCTCATTACTGGACAAAGAGATCAAACGAACCCCCTGCGTATTACGCCCCACCACCGAGACCTCATTAACACGCGTACGCACCAGCGTACCCGCATCCGTTATTAACATAATTTCATCATTGTCATCGGTCAGCACCGCACCGACAACTTCACCATTGCGCTCAGAGACCTGTATCGAGATCACACCCTGACCACCACGTCCATAGGTTGGATAGTTTTCCAGTGCCGTCCGCTTACCATAGCCATTAATGGTTGCTGTCAGCACACAGCCGGCATCAGCAATCACCAGAGAGATCACCTTTTGCCCAGGTTGTAGACGAATACCACGCACACCACAAGCTGTTCGTCCCATCTCACGCACATCGGCTTCCTTAAAGCGAATCGCGCGTCCGGCATCCGAGAACAACATGACATCATTACTACCATCCGTAATCTCGACACCGACTAGTTGATCATCCTCACGCAGATCCAGCGCAATAATCCCCGAAGCACGCGGACGCGAGAAGGCCGTTAATGGGGTCTTTTTAACCGTACCTTGTGCTGTGGCCATAAAGATATAATGATTATCGGTATATTCACGTACTGGCAATACAGCATTAATACGTTCACCGTCTTCCATTGGCAACAGGTTTACAATCGGCTTGCCACGCGCGGCGCGACTGGCCTGCGGTAATTGATAGACCTTGAGCCAGTAAACCTTACCCCGACTGGAAAAGCACAGAATGGTATCATGCGTGCTTGCTACAAACAGCTTGTCGATAAAGTCTTCATCTTTAACATTAGTCGCACTCTTGCCCTTGCCTCCACGACGCTGAGCGGTATATTCGGTTAGCGGCTGTGACTTGGCATAACCGGTATGCGACAAGGTGACGACCATATCTTCTTCGGTAATCAGATCTTCCAGGGTCAGATCCAGATGATCGGTCAACAGCTCGGTGCGACGTTCATCATTGTATTCATCACGGATTTCAACCAGTTCCTCACGGATCACCTGCATCAGACGATCCATGGAACATAGAATGTCAAGTAAATCATTAATAACAACTAGCAATTCCTTGAATTCATTAACAATCTTGTCCTGCTCAAGCCCCGTCAACTGATGCAAACGCAGCTCCAGAATCGCCTTGGTTTGCGCCTCAGTCAGACGATAACCCTGTTCCGACAAACCCAGGGCAGGATCAACGCCTTCTGGCCGCGCGACATCGGCACGTTCCAGCATGCCACTCACCATGCCCGGTTCCCAGACCCTCGTCATTAATTGTTCACGTGCCTCGGGACGTGTCTTGGAGGCCTTGATCAAGGCAATAACTTCATCAATATTGGCCAGCGCAATCGCCAGACCTTCCAGGATATGGGCGCGCTCACGCGCCTTACGCAGATCAAACACCGTGCGCCGTGTTACTACTTCACGGCGATGACGAACAAAGGCCTGTATGATCTGCTTGAGATTCATCAACTGTGGCTGCCCATCGGATAGAGCCACCATATTGATACCAAACACCACCTGCATCTGAGTATGCTTGTAGAGGTTGTTCAATACCACCTCACCCACCTCACCGCGTTTCAGCTCAACCACCATACGCATACCATCCTTATCGGATTCATCACGCAGGTTACTGATACCTTCCAGCCTCTTGTCACGCACCAGCTCGGCAATCTTCTCCAGTAGACGCGCCTTGTTCACCTGATAAGGTAGTTCATCGACAATAATACTAATACGCCCGGTACTGCTCTCCTCAAAGTGACTACGCGCACGAATATGCACCCGTCCACGGCCGGTATGATAGGCCTCATGGATACCACTGACCCCGTTAATGATACCGGCCGTTGGGAAGTCAGGACCCGGCAGATATTCCATCAGCCCCTTAATATCTAACGCTTCATCATCAATCAGTGCCAGGCAGGCATCAATAACCTCACCCAGATTATGCGGTGGAATATTGGTTGCCATACCAACCGCAATACCGGTCGATCCATTAATCAATAGATTAGGTAAACGAGTGGGAAAGACTGAGGGTTCACTCTCGGACTCATCGTAGTTAGGGATAAAATCAACGGTCTCTTTATCCAGATCCGCCATCAATTCATGGGCAATCTTCGCCATACGCACTTCGGTATAACGCATCGCAGCCGGGGCATCCCCATCGACGGAACCAAAGTTACCCTGACCATCCACCAGCATATAACGTAAAGAGAAGGGCTGTGCCATACGCACAATAGTGTCATAGACCGCAGTATCACCATGTGGATGATATTTACCAATCACGTCACCAACGACACGGGCTGATTTCTTATACGACTTATTCCAGTCATTACCCAGTACATTCATCGCATAGAGTACGCGCCGGTGAACAGGTTTAAGACCATCGCGCACATCCGGCAAGGCGCGCCCGACGATCACACTCATGGCGTAATCGAGATAGGATTGCTTCATCTCATCTTCGAGATTAACGGATTGTAATTCTTTTGCTAATTCAGTCATTTAGAATGTTTTTCTCGTTATTTATCGGAGCCCCTGCACAACCCCCTTATCATACCAGAAAGACACGAGAAAATAAGACTTAAATACGGATACAACAGACTGAATACAATGAAATCGAGAGCTGACCACCCTTATCGACATTAAGGTTCACTACATCACATTGATACCAACGACACCCACATCAAAACCACCAAAGTCATCTGTCACGGTATATTCGAAATTATCAACACCCAAAAAGCCTGGTGGAGGCATATAAGCAAAGGTTCCATCACCATTATCAACAACAGTCCCACCCTGCGCACTTGTCGTCTGGTAATTACTGACACTAAGCACATCATCATCAACATCCGTGTCATTCAACAAGACATTCCCGGTAACGAGAATAATATCTTGACCCGTTACCTCGGCATCATCAACGGCAACCGGTGCCGTACCCATAGCCTGTATCGGTGCGTAGGCATTAACAAACTCCCAAGCCAGAATGTCATGATTATTAGTAGCCGCTGCACTGCCTGAGGTAAAACCAATATAGGCATCAGAGACACCGAGGGTTGTTACCAGATCAATCGTTGCTGAAACCATCGCCAGCGCAGGACGCACCCCATCGGCTGAAATACGCACCTCCAGATTCTGGCTGGAGCCCTGATAATCCACCCAGGCAAAGAACGTATCACCGTCATTGAAACGATCAGGATACGGTGCCAATGCAATGGAGGACAGATTACCATTGGTGTTAATACCAACGTGGTTACCACTATTGCCATCCCCACCGCCATTATTGTAGGTATCAATCTCAACACCAACACTATTATTAATACCCGAATAGCCTATACCTCCGCCTAAACCACCGACACTATCTGCCGCCGTCTGCACGACAAATACCAGACCATCGGCACCCTGTCCATCACTGTCAGAGATACCTGCCGGATTACTGATACGGAATTTGAAGAAACTACTGAATGAGGCATTAAAGCCACTATTATCCTGTAGCGGAATAGTCTGGTTAAGGAATACACTGCCCCCGCCTCCAATACCCGTTGCTGTCAAACGTAGAACCGACTCACCCGCAACCGGATTCAAGGTGGATGCCTGACCATTAAGAGTAAAGGCCGACAGGTCCGAGAAATTGAAATACTGGATAGAGGTAATCCAGTCTGCCGAAATACTAACTAGCCCTGTATCAACGCCACCCTGACCATCACTGACCATATAGGTAAAGCTATCGGTCGTCAGTGCGCCGGTAGGGGTATAAACAAAGCTACCATCAATGTTAAGCACCAGTGTGCCATTGGCAGGCAAGGTATCAACCATTACTGTCATGGCATCGAAATCACTATCACTATCATTCGACAGGACACCGCTATTGGCGACCACCATAAGCGCTGTATCACCAATGGAAAAGGTATAACTGTCATCAACAGCTAACGGCCTGTCATTAACCGAACCCACATTAACCGTCACTGTTACCGATACTGATTCAACCCCATCCGACACCGTATAAGCAAAGAAATCAATCCCGTTAAAACCAGGCGCAGGTGTATAGTTAAAGCTACCATCGTTATTATCAATAACGCTGCCACCCTCTGCACTATTAGCATCGACTGAAATAACAGAAGGTAGATCACCATCGGCATCGGTAAAATAACCCAATACATCAATAGTGGTCGCGCTGACATCTTCCCAGGCATGCAACGACACACCATCAGCCACACGCAAAGGCACTGTGGAGATCAATGAGCGACCAGTACCCAATTGCCCATTATTATCATAACCCCATGTAGCGACTGTTCCATCAGTACGCAACATCATGGAATGATAATAACCCGCGGCAATAGCAATGACATTACCCGCGTTTTGCATCTGAACCGGTGTGGAAGAATTGAACGTATCACCATTACCCAGCTGTCCATTATCATTCCAACCCCAGGACCATAACGTGCCATCATTCCTGATTGCCAGTGAATGATAATCCCCAGCAGAAAAATCAGCCACATTCGTCAAGATAGAAACGGGTGTAGCCAAATCCGATAGAGAACCATTACCCACCTGCCCCCTATCATTTCGACCCCACACCCAGAGACTATCATCATCCTTCAGGGCAAAACCATGATAACCACCACCCGCAATAGCAGTGATAGCACTGAGCCCGGATACTTGCACTGGCACAGCGCTATCCACAAAACTATTATCACCCAGTTGGCCATTAGTGTTTCGACCCCAGGCCCAGACGGTACCATCATTCCGCAGCGCAAATGAATGATAACCACCCGCTGCAATAGCAATAACACCACTTAAACCACCCACCTGTACCGGTGTATGTCGATGTGTATTCGACCCATCACCCAGCTGACCATCACTGTTTCTGCCCCAGGACTGGACGCTGCCATCAGACATCAAGGCAAGCACGTGATAACGACCAGCGGATATATCGGACACATCACTCAATGACGACACTTGTACCGGCACTGAGGAATCATTGGTTGTGCCATCCCCTAATCGACCATAGCCATTACTGCCCCATGACCACACCGTGCCGTCTTCCTTCAAGGCCACACTAAACCCAATACCCAATGTAACTTGACGTACAGATTTAAGCCCTGCCACCGGCACTGGCACACTGACATCAACAGTTGCAGCATTACCCAACTCGCCATCATCGCCATCACCCCACGACCACACACGACCATCGTCTAAAATAGCCGCAGAATGCTTACGTCCAGCGGTAATAGCCAACACAGACCTTATCTCACTCATTGTTCGAGGGGTCGTCAGAACCAGGTCGGCACCATCGCCCAATTGACCATAACCATTACGTCCCCATGCCCATAGCGTGTTATCAGAAGCACGTGCCAACGAATGTTTATAACCGGCAGAAACCGCGGTAATATCCGATAGAGATGTCATCAAAACAGGGCTTGTTGAACCACTCGTTGTGTTACCCCCTAACTGACCTTCAAGGTTCCTGCCCCAACTCCAGACCGTACCATCAGATCGGGAAACAAGGGTGTGGTAACGACCGGCAGCCATACTATCGACCCCTGTTAGACCTGCAATTTGAACTGGTATGGCGGAATCAGTCATCGTGCCATCACCCAATTGGCCATAAAGATTCCAGCCCCACAGCCACAGCGTACCATCGGATTTCATCGCAATATTATGACTGCCACCCGACGCAATACTAACAACACCCGTCAAACCACTCACCTGAACCGGTATAGTCCTCTGAGTATCACTACCATCACCCAGTTGGCCATAATTATTTCTACCCCACGCCCAGACGGTGCCATCACCCTTGAGTGCAAGGGCGTGGTAACGACCCGCACTAATCGCAATAATATTGCTTAAGCCAACAGCTTGCTGAGGTATCTCTGTGCTAGTGGTTGAATCGTTCCCCAACTGACCATAACTGTTTCTACCCCAACTCCAGACGGTACCATCCGTTTTCAATGCGACCGTGTACTGACGACCAGCAGCAACCGCATCAACCGCTGTTAGTCCGACAAGCTGCGAAGGTATGCTCGATTCATGTTCAGCAGAGTCCTTTCCCAGTTGACCATTATTATTATGCCCCCAAAGCCAGACTGTTCGATCACTCCGTAAGGCCACAGAGTGAAAGTCACCCGCAGCCAGATCGATAATATTACTCAGCCCCAGTGCCTGAACAGGCGTGGAGCCGCCACCAAAATCACCATTACCCAGTTGACCATAATTATTGCCCCCCCACGCCCAAACCGTACCATCACTCCTCAGTGCCAGCGTATGATTTTCACCGCCAGAAAAGTGCTCATAGATCTGTGATTGATAAACAGGCGGCACATTATTTGTTGTCACCGTTAGATCAAAAGCAGGTAGAGAATCGGTTAAACCCTCATTATCGGTTACAGTGATTACAATATTCAGAGTAACCCCAGCATCATCTCTCGCCGGTATACCACTCAACTCACCTGTTATTGTGTTAAAACTTGCCCAGGCAGGTTGATTAGTGAGACTAAAGACCAGGATATCACCCGCATCAACGTCATTAGCTGTTGGCATAAAACTGTAGGTACTATTCTCCTCCACAGTGATAACCGGAGCACCACTAATAACAGGCGCATCATTGACGGCCAACACATCGAAGCCGAACACCCCTGCTATAGATCCACCAAAGTCATCACTAATAGTAAACGCAAAACTATCACTACCGTTGTAATTTGCAGCGGGTGTGTAATTCAGCGTACCATCCAGATTTTGGGTAACAACTCCACCCCAGTTTGAAACAGTATCAAAGGCAGTGACACTGATGTTATCACCATCAGGGTCTTGAGCATCAGTCTCGCTGACAACATCGATATTACTTATTGCTGTATCTTCATTGGTTTCAAGACTTGCTAGCGAATAAACGTCCGGGGCACTATTCGGTGGCGTAGCGGCTGTAATGTGTATGAGTGCTATCCCGCTAATCGGTGTCTGTGCAGCATAATCTACCACCGTATAACTAAACTGAGTATCACCTGACTGGTCTCGTGGTGCCTCATAGTGCAATGCACCACCCACGATAGACACCGCGCCTAGTAATGGCTGTATTACCGAAATAACCGTAAAGGTATCACCCTCATCATCATCATCGACATCAGGACTAAATGTTTGCGTGGCCCCTTGAGCAAGCGTAATCTCGGCACGGGTCGATGTCGGGTTATTGTTAGTATGTACAAAATTTGGATAGCCATTATTTGAATTCTGCGATGCATCCTCATTCGCATCATCAACACCATCACCATCCGAGTCTGTATCAATACCGTTAGGTATACCGTCCAGATCAACATCAGGGATATACTGACCTTCAGTGACTGAACCCGTTCGAGTATCAATAACCACAAACAGGTTTTCATAGGTATCACAAATACCATCGCCCACAACAGCATTAGTGATCGGGTCAATATCTTCATCAACACAGGGCAATGAAGGCGTATCCATTTGCTGGATCATCGAGTCGTTTATATTCACACGAAGTGACATATTGAGATTACCCGAAAAATCGGCACTATCAAGCCCTGCCGTGTAGCTCGCCTCAGTCTGAAAAAACCGGACTAACTCACCATCCACCGTCTGGAAGGCCTTAACGACATATCTCAACGCCACATCTGCCGGCACACTAATACGGGTACTCGTATCCAGCAACAACAAGGCATCATTGCCCTCAGCAGCGACAAGCGCACCAAAAGTGCCCTTATTATATCTCTCGTTAATTTGACCCGTTATATTATTGTCACCCTCCCATATTTCCAGAGTGATCCGTGATAGATAACTATATTCCGTCAACAATGAGGCGGCATAAGCCTGAGTGATGATTTGATTAAGAAGCCATTGCCCCGAATTAACCGACACAACATTTTGAGAGCTGCCAATATTGATCGTTACACTGGCATTGTTGCCATTAGATGACGCTGAACCGCCACCACAACCCGATAGCAGAGATAATAAAAAGACAAGGAGCAGCGCTATAAAAGCTTTCGGTGTTGCTTTCTGTAATAAAAAACGAGACATCCTTTATCCACCTGATTGATTAAAATTTTCTCACGGTTTTATAGTCAACATTGCACGAAATTTCATAATACCACAGTTCCAACCCGTTACTTTTTTAACTCTTCGCGAACAATGTAAAGCAATACAATCGGCAGTATCAGTTGGAACCACGGAAGCCCCCCAACAGCCCAGGAAATGAGCCCGGCAGAATCCGCCTGATAAAAATCATACCCGACAGGGGCAAACACAAATACCACCGTAGGAACCCACATAAAAAAGTAATATGAAAATGGCGGACTACCTAATGCCTTTCTCGCCAAGCGATAAAAGAATATATAGGCCAACGAAGCAAAGAACCCAATAATCGAGGATGATAAATCACCCATAAAGTTATACAGGTAATTTCCCGCGATAAACAGGATAACCACATCCACCAATCTTCTTGTTGTATTTATTTGCATTATATTATTCTGCTGATGCTACTGCCAAAACCTACCAGTCCTGGTTTCTAGTATCTTCAATTCACCATTTTCCAAACCAACCACCTCAATAATCTCAGAGAGTCATTGCCACCAGATGCATAAGTATCCGATAGATTTTTCTCAAGCAGAAAGTTGAATCGATGTGCCTTACCGCGATTCAGTAACATGGAAGCACGATAGGTATTGTTACGTGTTCGTTTTTGACGTAACGAGGTCGACACAACGAGGCTCTTGCGATCAAATAGACGAGTGCGTTTAAGGCCGAATGAACCGAGCTGATTCTTTGTCGTGCCACTGGCATTCCTGCCATCCAGATTATTCGAGTAATAATCATAGCTACCCGTCAACTTCCAACGCCTGGCAATTTTTTTGCTGACTTTGATATAGACCCATTTGACGATCCGGTGTTGCGCTCCCTGCCAAGGCTTTAAAATCAGTACTAACACGTTCCAGTTTGGCATTAATCCGGGTGCCTTTGAAATAAGTACGTAGCGTTATGCGATTAGCCTGCCCCGATTTGTGGGTTTTAGCAATACCCTTAGCCGTTGTAGAATAAGGTGGTCTTATAAGTCAAATCACTCTCTTGTAGATAATGCGCACCCTCATCGTAGAAACTTTTTCCCTTACCTGGCCCACTAAGATCATAGTTAACAAAATCAGTTCGATTATCCAGACGAAAAACTTCTTCTGCCGAGTAACTATTAGTGGCAATTAGTGACAAGACTGCAATGGAAGCAAGGCCGTGACGGTGCCGTTCAAGGTGATACCAGGGCATAATCAATCTCTCTATAACTCAAATTCCAGGATTCATATTTCAACTCAATTTTCAGAGTTCAAAATCAATGCAAAATATAGCATAAGTCACTGATAAAGGTGAGCATTCACTCTCATGAAAATATTCCATATTACTTCCTAACCTTAAAGTCTGACAACTATTGATCGGGTGCTGGATAGCTGGCACACTCTACATAATAGTACGTTCTAACCAATAGCCTGCTTTTCTACTATTATGCATAATGAGTCCATAGCCGGATGATCTTTATAACCTTTTCTTCTTCATAAACCAAAACAGCATTACCTCTTTTCCCTGTAATCACTATAGGCTGATGCGTTTTTAAGGTAGGTTAGCCCGTCACAGATTGGGCTACCTATCGTATTCTTTATTTGTTAGGCATCTATTCGTTCCGTCATCGCTTATATTTATTTTTTCGATTCGCCCATAGATCGACATTCATTCCCGAGCGCTGCCCAGCCGACTGCTCTCGTGCAGTTGACTTATTTGCACGCTTTTCGCGCAACCGTTCAGCATCTTCTAAACTCAGTTCTTTAGGATCACCCGGCGCTTGGTCTTCTGGAATAACCCTCCCCCTTGGAGGCAATGAAAACTGTTCAGAAGATGCTCCAGGTAAGTTTTTAAACTCATACAAATAGAAGACTTCAACTTTTTCACGCGCCCAATCCGTTTTTTTTAAAAACTTAACACTGGAATCAATGCTTGGATTGGTCTTAAAACAATTGATATTTAAATAGGCAAAGAGTATCTCAAAATCATACTGATCTACTATTTCAATCAACAAGCTTTTTAAACTAACACCGTGTAAGGGGTTGTTCTTGTAATTGATCTCATTGCTCATACTAATGTCAACTCAAAGGGAGTGAATAGCGATAAATTATACCCGTAAAAACATAGATAAGATGTAGCACTACAATATCAAGGTTAGAATAGTACAATAAGCCCTTATAAACAAATGGTTATTGGGATGGCTTCAAACCCCACATAGCTACCATCACGGCAATGCCACTGGTCAATGCTGCCAATACATACATCCATTGTGCGCCTATGCCTGACCAGAGATAACCACTCAATAGACTACCGATAGCACCACCAGCACCAAAACTGACACTGCTATACAAGGCCTGACCACGACCTTGTAGTCGACCCACAAACATCTTATGGATAAGATCAATCGCTACGGCATGATAGATACCAAAGCTAGCAGCATGGAGTGTCTGGGAAAAGATAATTACGGCGACATAATCAGGGAAAAAGGCGGTCAACAACCAGCGCAAGGTGGTTAATAACAGGCTGGCAATCATCAGATAACGCGCACCGAAACGGGGTATCCAGCGGTGCATCACCATAAACACAATCACCTCGGCAATGACACCTAATGCCCACAACTGACCAATAGCGGTATGGGAATAACCATGCTCTTCCATATAGATAGAGAAAAAGGTGTAATAAGGACCATGACTCATCTGCATCAGGAAACAGATTAATAATAATGCCAATACCTCTGGTTTGCGTAACACCCAATGGAAACGCTCATTATTATTGGCATGGGATTGTGGCTGCCGTCCTTCAGGCACTAATAGGCTAAACACCCAGATCAGAAAAAATAACAATAACGATACCGGTAGTAGCAGACGCACACCATACACATCCAACATCGGGCCAATCATTGCTACGGTAACGACAAAACCAATCGATCCCCACAAACGGATCGAACTGTAACGATGGGTGGATTCACCCAGGTGATTCATCGTCGTCACTTCAAACTGAGGCAGTGCGGCATTCCAGAAGAAGCTGAAAGTCACCATAACAACGGCTAACCAAAGATAGCTTTCAGTAAAAAAGACACCCGCAAAACTAATCGCAGCCAGTAACGAGGTCAGGCGAATAATACGCATACCCTGATTGGTATGATCCGCAATCCACCCCCACAGATTCGGCGCCACCAGTTTGGTCGCCATAATAATCGCGACCAGCTCACCAATCTCGGCGGCATTAAAACCCAGATCCTTGAGATAGATGCTCCAATAGGGTATCAGCGCACCAATGGTCGCAAAATAGACAAAGTAGAAACCGGATAGACGCCAATAAGGAATAGCTACGGGGGAGGACTTACTCATTCTTACCACTATCTCGCCAAATCATAAGCTTTCAGTTAGCCACAAGAGGTACGAGTTGTTGATCTCTATTCGAGACCGTTGCCCGCATGGACGCGGGCATCGAGCCTACATGGATGTATTCACGGCGTGTCTCGAATAGAGACCAACAGCTCATACCTCGAACTCAAAAAAACAACTAAGCCTGAGCCGGCACCACAGGCACACCCGACTCAACCCCCGCATTCTGCGCCCGATGCCGCAGATAATGATCCATCAACACAATCGCCAACATCGCCTCGGCAATCGGTGTGGCACGAATCCCGACACAGGGATCATGGCGACCCTCGGTAATGACCTCAACAGCCTCACCTGCACGATTAATACTACGCCCAGGGATACGCAAGCTGGAGGTTGGCTTGAGCGCAATACTTGCCAACAAATCCTGACCCGACGAGATACCCCCCAACACACCACCCGCATGATTGGTTAAAAAACCATCCGGCGTAATCTCATCCCGATGCAGCGTACCCTTCTGCTCGACACAATCAAAACCAGCACCGATCTCAACACCCTTAACGGCATTAATACTCATCATGGCATGTGCCACATCAGCATCTAGTCGGTCAAAGATGGGTTCACCCAGACCCACAGGCATACCACTGGCAACCACGTTCACCCGCGCACCAATGGAATCGCCTTCTTTACGCAAGGCATCCATATAGGTTTCAAGCTCAGGCACCATCGCCTCGTCCGGGAAAAAGAACGGGTTTTTCTCAACCACATCCCAGTCAAATACCTGTGGCTTCAATGGCCCCAACTGAGCCAGATAACCCCGTATCTGTATACCCTGTTGCCGATACAAATATTTTTTGGCAATGGCACCGGCGGCTACACGCATCGCCGTCTCACGCGCCGAGGATCGACCACCACCCCGATAATCACGAATGCCATATTTTTGCTGATAGGTGTAATCAGCATGACCGGGACGAAAACGATCCATAATATTGCCGTAATCTTTTGAACGCTGATCCGTATTCTCAATCAGCAAAGCAATGGGTGTGCCTGTAGTAACACCTTCAAAAACACCGGACAGGATCTTAACCTCATCACCCTCACGACGCTGAGTCGTATGACGACTCTGCCCTGGTTTACGCCTATCCAGATCACTTTGCAGGTCAGCCTCAATCAAAGGTAAACCGGGTGGACAACCATCCACAATACACCCTAAAGCCGGACCATGACTTTCACCAAAGCCGGTTACGGTAAATAACTTTCCAAATGAATTTCCTGACATCTTGAATTCTCTATCTAAAAAACTAAAGTTCGCTAGGCAAAAGCCGTTACCTTTTTCACTGAAGCACTCTTACGATACTTAAACTGGAATGAGACACGACATGGGACAACATAACACACAACACGCCAAGACCCTGGGAAATTATATGGGAAAACCTATTTTTGCTAAAGTAAAAAAGGCCCAGGCAACGTATGAATTTGACCGTATCGCCGAGTACATTGATGACGGTTACCCGCTATCACAACTGGGCAAATCTGAAATACTACTTGAGCCCGGACTTATTTATCACCGCGCTATTTAACGATCAATGATCAAGGAGGCCCTTGATGCATCTGCAGAACAAGTCGCTATGCAGATACATTGGGGCTTCTTAGGTCACCAAATTTAAATCACTTTGGAGAAACGTTTACCACTATTCTCCATGTAACGATCAAACACCATACAGATATTCCGAATCAGCAACCTGCCTGCAGGCTGTACTACAATGCGTGTCTCACTTAGTTGTAATAATCCATCTCGCTCCATATCAACCAATGCCTTTAATGCAGTTGCAAAGTATTGCGCAAAGACAATTTGATATTGCTGTTCAATCACCTTGATATCCAGTTCAAAATGACAAATCAGCTGATTAATCACCTCACGTCGCAGCAGATCATCACTATCTAACTCCACACCACGAAATATTGCCAATTGATCGGCATCGATATCAGCAATATATTGATCCATCACACGCTGATTTTGTGAATAGCTGGAACCGACCTTGCTAATAGCCGTAACCCCCATCGACACCATGTCACAATCTGCATGAGTCGAATAACCCTGGAAATTACGATATAAGGTTCCTTCCCGCTGGGCAATCGCCATTTCATCATCCGGGCGGGCAAAATGATCCATGCCGATATAAACATAACCGGCAGCTAATAGACGTTCTATCGTTAACTGCAATATCTCAAGCTTCTCGCCTGGAACCGGAAGATCAACCTCGTTGATCCTGCGCTGAGGTTTAAATAACTCAGGCAGATGGGCATAATTAAACACCGAAAGTCGGTCTGGTGATAGATCAATCACCCGTTCCAATGTCTGTGAAAAGGTCTGCACCGTCTGCATCGGCAGACCATACATCAGATCCATACTGACTGATTTAAAGCCTTCCTCACGCGCAGTCACAATAACGGCCTCAGTCTCCTTCTCTGACTGAATACGATTAACCGCCTTTTGCACCGCAGGATCAAAATCCTGCACCCCCATACTGATTCGATTAAAACCAATACTACGCAAACAGGCTATGGTCTCAGTTCGGATCTCACGTGGATCAACCTCCAGCGAGTATTCACCTTCATCATTATCCAGTAATTGAAAATGCTCACCGGTTACCCGCATCAACTCAATCATCTGATCATGACTGATAAAGGTCGGCGTACCACCTCCCCAATGCAACTGATTCACTGGTCGATTATTATCGAATAATTGAGCCTGCATCTCAATCTCACGGTGCAGACGTTCAAGATAAGGTGCAGCACGGTTTCTATCCTTGGTCACCACTTTGTTACAACCACAGAAAAAACATACCGTGTCGCAAAACGGCAGATGAAAATACAACGATAACGGTGTAACACCTTCTTCTGCATTATTACTTGCTAATGCAATCTCACGATACTGCTGTGTACCAAAGCCCTCATGGAACTGCACAGCGGTAGGATACGAGGTGTAACGTGGCCCGCTGACATCGTAACGCTTGATTAACTCACTATCAAAAACCAGTGTTTGATCCATATTCAATAACTCTTGTTATTCATCATCAACATCAAGACCCTTTTTATGGGTCTCATTAATCACCAGAAACAGATACTTGAAAGGTAGCAACCGGTCATCCTCATGCTCAACAATACGCATAAACTGTAGATCCTCATTGGCAAAGGTATAACTACCATCGGTCATAGACTCCCGTAACTCACGCAACTGCTCTTCCAGATCAGGGATGAACTTCAGTGACTCACCAAGGGAGTCCATGTCATATTCTGCCGACATCTTGAGATCATTCACCTCATCAATCGCCTGATCCACCAGATAAACATATTCTTTGGCTGTTTTAGGTCGTTTTAACATCATATTATCTTACTCAACCTCACTTACTTTCTTATCAAACTGATCCTGATATTGGTCCAGTTGCTCTGCGGTTAACATAAATACACCGCTACCACCACGCTCAAACTCAAGCCAGCAAAAAGGCACCTCGGGTAAAAATCGCTGTAGCACATCCTCAGTATTACCCACCTCAACCACCAATATGCCACTATCCTTTAACCAAGCACGCGCCTGTTGCAGAATACGCAATACCAATGCCATGCCTTCTTGTTCCGCATGTAGCCCGATATCCGGTTCATGCCGGTATTCCAATGGCAGACTATCCATCTCTTCCCTGGAAACATAAGGCGGGTTGCTCACTATAATGTCATATTTCCTGGGTTCCAGGGCATCAAACAAATCGGATTCTATCAAGCGCACCTGATCTTCCAGCAAATGACGTTCAACATTCTTCTGTGCCACCGCCAACGCATCAAGCGATAACTCAACCGCGTCAACACTAGCATCTGGCATAGCATGAGCACAGGTGATTGCGATACAAGCACTGCCAGTACAAAGATCCAGGATAGCCTCAACTTCATCCGGATCGACCCACGGCACAAAACCAGTCTCAATTAATTCTGCAATAGGTGAACGCGGGATTAACACACGATTATCCACATAAAAAGGCAAACCAACAAACCATGCCTCTCCAATCATATAGGCGGCAGGAATCCTTTTATCAATCCGACGGCGCAACAAATCAAACACCTGTTGCTTCTCCGTTGTCGTCAAACTACTATTCAGAAGATCATCGGGACAATCGAACGGTAAAAACAAAGCATGAGTCACCAGTAAACGCGCCTCATCATAAGCATTATCGGTACCATGCCCAAAATACAGCTTTGCCTGATTAAAACGACTGACCGCCCAACGTATAAAATCACGCAGTGTATGCAGGCCGTTGATATCGGTGGATAGACTCATAAGAAACCCCTGTTTTCAGAATCACCTATGATACCTGATTTTGACCCCTGTTTTTCATCCAATACCCGACAACTTATACCAAATAAAAATATATTCTCACCTATCAATATGGAATATGAAATAATAGCCCCATGAAAACCACAGCCAGCCTGTCTAATCGACTACAAACCTACCTGCTCTATATTCTGCCCCATCATCTGCTATCACGTCTGATGCTAAGAGCCACACGCATTGAGATCAAATGGTGGAAAAACGGCCTGATTCGTTGGGTAATGAAAAAATATGATGTGAAGATTAATCAGGCTGTCATACAAGATCCTGCCCAGTTCCCCAGTTTTAACGCCTTCTTTACGCGTGAATTACAGGCTCATGCGCGCCCACTGCAAGGTGCAGATGACACGCTCTGTAGCCCGGTTGATGGCACCGTCAGCCAACTTGGCGAGATTCAGAACAATCAGCGCATCATTCAAGCCAAGGAACAAGACTACACTCTGTTGGAGCTACTCGGTGGACAGGCACAACAGGCACAGCTATTTGAACAGGGTGCATACCACACCATTTACCTTTCACCGCGTGATTATCATCGCATCCACATGCCCCTCGCAGGCCGTCTGACCGAGACCATCTACATCCCCGGTCGCCTGTTCAGTGTTGCGCCCCACACCGTAGAAGCCGTACCACGACTATTTGCCCGTAATGAACGCCTGGTAGCACTGTTTGATACCGAGGTCGGCCCCATGGCTGTAATCCTGGTCGGAGCCATCTTCGTCGCCTGCATTGAAACTGTATGGGATGGTGTCGTCACCCCACCCCACGGCTCAAAGATTCGCGTCAAGGATCATCGAGATAAAAACATCAGCCTCGCCCGCGGTGAAGAGATGGGGCGCTTTAACATGGGCTCCACCGTCATCCTGCTGTTTGGAAAACAGGCGATCGAGTGGAAAAAGTCTCTAAAAATAGAGGACACCCTGCACATGGGACAACAGATTGGTCATCCCGTAAAACCAGGTAGTGCGTAATACGCACCCTACCAAAAACATTTATTAAACCTGAAGAAAAAACATTTTTCTGTTAGAATCTTCCCCCCTGAAGCAACACTATCGACACGAGAATCCCGCTATGCAACCCATGCTAAACATTGCAATCAACGCCGCCCGTAAGGCGGGTGATATTATTCTGCGTAGCGTTGATCATATCGATGAACTCACTATTACTAACAAGGATCATAACGACTTTGTTACCGAGGTCGATAAAAAGGCCGAGGCCGAGATTATCTACACCCTGCGCAAGGCCTTCCCGGATCATGCGATTCTGGCTGAAGAGAGTGGTAAGCAAGACGGTAATGATTATCAATGGGTGATTGACCCCCTCGATGGTACCACCAATTTTCTGCATGGTTTCCCACAGTTTGCCGTATCCATCGCGCTCAAGAACAAGGGACGATTAGAACAAGCGGTCATCTACGATCCCATGCGGCAGGAATTATTTACTGCCAGTCGGGGATCAGGCGCCTATCTGAATGATCGTAGAATACGTGTAACAAAACGCCAGAGCCTGGAAGGGGCACTATTAGGCACTGGTTTCCCGTTCAAGGCACAAGAACACCTTGATACCTATTTGAAGATGTTCAAGACATTATTCAAGGACACTGCGGGTATACGTCGCCCCGGCGCTGCCTCACTGGATCTCGCCTACCTTGCCGCCGGACGACTGGATGGCTTCTGGGAAATTGGTCTACAGGAATGGGATATTGCAGCAGGGGTATTACTAATACAAGAGGCAGGAGGTATTGTGGGTGACTTCAGTGGTGGCCATGATTTTCTTCAAACCGGTAATATTGTTGCCGGGCCTTCACGCGTCTTTGCCGGTATTATTAAGGCAATACAGCCTCATTTAACAGAAGATTTGAAGAAATAAAAGTGGGTTCGTTGGGTTACGGCTGATCGCCTACTCCTTCTTCACCCTCTTCCTTCTGTGGCGGCATCAAGTCTTCGCGATTAACACCTAGCATCAAGGTGGTACTACTCGCCACATAGATCGATGAATAAGTACCCACAACCACACCGACAATCAGGGCTAATGAAAAACCGTGGATCACTTCACCGCCAAAGTAAAAAAGGGCAATCAATACCAATAAGGTCGTAATCGAGGTTATCAAGGTACGTGAGATCGTTTGGTTAATCGAGGCATTCATCACCTCTATCGGCATTGCCTTGCGCATCATACGAAAATTCTCACGAATACGGTCAAACACAACAATCGTATCATTCAGTGAGTAACCAATAACCGCCAATATTGCTGCCAGCACGGTAAGATCAAACTCAAACTGAAATAAAGAAAAGAAACCAATAGTAATGATTACATCATGTACCAGAGCGGCAACCGAGCCTACCGAGAAACGCCATTCAAAGCGTAAAGCCACATAGATCAGGATACCAATCAACGCATACAACATCGCCAGACCGCCCTGTTCCGTTAATTCCTCACCCACCTGAGGACCAACAAACTCCACCCTTCTCATCATGACAGCGGCATCTTTCTCACGTAATACCGATAACACCTGACCACTCATATCGGCACCACTCAGATCCTTCCGTGGGGCAATGCGAATCAGGACATCTCGGGCACTACCGAAATATTGAACCTGGGCATCGGAAAAGCCCGCATTACTCAGTGATGAACGGATCTGTTTTAACTCAGCAGCCTGAGTGTAACCCACCTCAATCAGGGTACCCCCGGTAAAATCAATACCCAGAGTCATCCCACGCATAAATATGGAGACAATCGCAATGAGCAACAGGATACCGGACAGGGCGACAGCAAACTTGCGTTTACCCATAAAATTAAAGTGTGCTTTTGTATTTAATGTGTGCATATTATTTCTTCTATTAACCCCGGACTAAATCGATAACTTACGGGTTTGTCTTCCACCGTAGATCAGATTAACCAATGCCCGGGTGCCCATAATGGCAGTAAACATGGAGCAAAGAATACCAATAGACAAGGTTACTGCGAAACCCTTAATAGGCCCGGTACCAAAACTGAATAAAACCACGGCAGCAATCAAGGTCGTTATATTGGCATCGGCAATGGTTGAAAGTGCCTTTTCATAACCAGCATTGATACTTGCCTGAATACTATTACCAGCGCGCAGTTCCTCCCGTATTCGCTCAAAGATCAATACATTAGCATCGACAGCCATACCCACAACCAATACCATGCCAGCAATACCCGGTAAGGTCAGGGTGGCCTGCAACATGGAAAGAATAGCAACGATCAAGATCAGATTAAGTGTCAGGGCAATATTGGCAATCAGGCCAAAGACACGATAATAAAAGGCCATAAAGATCAACACCAGCACAAAACCAATGACCACAGACATAAAGCCCTGTTCAATATTTTCCTTACCTAAACTCGGCCCTACCGTACGTTCTTCAATAATTTCAATCGGGGCAGCCAATGCGCCTGCACGCAATAACAAGGCTAGATCCCTGGCACCACGGGTATCATCCAGACCGGTGATCTGAAAGCGTCTGGATAAACGATCCCTGATACGAGCGATATTGATAACTTCTTCAAGTTTATACCGGGTCTTGACCGCTTCACCATTCACCTGCCGGGTTTCGACCTTGTTTTCAATAAACACCACCGCCATCAGGTTGCCAATATTATCCTTGGTCGCGTTCTCCATCAAGTGCGCACCCTTGCCATCCAGATTAATGAATACCGCAGGACTACCACTATTTTGTTCCAGCCCCGAGGAGGCATCGGTAATGTAATCACCGGTCAGGATGACACTTTTCTTCAGCAATACTGGATTTCCGTCTCGCTCACGATAAAGCCGGGAGCCTGCCGGAATACGTTTACTAGCGATGGCATCCTGGACACTATGCTTCTCATCAACCAGACGAAATTCAAGTGTCGCTGTTGCGCCGAGGATTTCCTTTGCCCTGGCAGTATCCTGCACACCCGGTAATTGCACCACGATACGATCCTTGCCTTGCTGCTGTATCACCGGCTCGGCAACACCAAGCTCATTGACACGATTACGCAGAGTCGTAATATTCTGCTGCACCGCAAAAGCACGCGTATCCGCCTGCTCCTGCTCGCTCAAAGACACGAGTAGACCAGGCTTGTCACCGTCCAGCTCAGTCAATATCAAATTACGGTATTCATCACGAATAAGCTGTTGTGCCTGATCACGAATCTCAATATTGCGGAATAAGATCTGCACACCCTTCTCGGCATGACTCAGTGATAGATAACGAACCTTTTCACCACGCAGATAACTACGTAACTCCCCGACATAACGTTCCAGAGATTGATTAACCGCCGCATCCATATCCACTTCCATCAGGAAATGAACGCCTCCGCGCAGATCCAGACCCAAATACATGGGTAAGGCATTAATTGATTTCAACCAGTCCGGCGTTGCCGATGCCAGGTTAAGTGCAACCACATAGCCCCGTTCAAGCTCTTCGGTCAACACATCGGCTGCCCGCAATTGATCCCCGGTATCGGTAAAACGAATCAACAGACGCTCGCCTTCAAGACTAATCGATTGATAACTCAGCCCGGCATTTTTCAGGGAATGTATTATCTGATCACGCGTCTGTGTATTTATCTTGAGATCGCGTGTCGCTGACACCTGTACAGCAGGATTATCACCATAGAGATTGGGTAATGCATACAAACTACCAATGACGATAACTGCCAGAATCAACAGGTATTTCCACAAGGGGTACTGATTTATCATGCTCGGACCTTATACTATGCGTTCTTTATTGTACCCTTGGGCATTAACTGAGATACGGACTGGCGTTGAACCCTGATCTCCACACCATCAGCAATTTTCAGCGTCATAAAATTATCACCAACAGCTGTAATTTTACCGAGTACACCGCCATTAGTGACAACCTCAGCACCCTTTTGCAAGGCCTCGACCATCTGTTTATGTTCCTTCGCCCGTTTTGACTGCGGACGAATCAACATAAAGTAAAATATTACGAAGATCACAATTAATGGCAAAAAGGTCATTATTGGATCACTCTGCTCAGCGGGCGCGGCGGCGGCCATCGCATCTGAAATCAAAAAACTCATACTAAAACTCCTGCTATCTAAAGGCGCTATTATGACACATTCTCTGCTCGTTGGTTGCGTCGAGCATAAAATTCTTTTATCCACTGCTGCAAATACTGCCCCTCAATAGCCGTTCGCATCTCAAGCATAATGTCCTGATAGTAACGCAGGTTATGAATCGTATTCAGCTGCGAACCAAGAATCTCACCGCATTTATCCAGGTGATGCAGGTAGGAACGACTAAAATTACGACAGGTATAACAAGCACATTCGGCATCTAACGCTGCAGTATCATGCCGATGACGAGAGTTACGGATGCGAATGACACCGTTACGCACAAACAAATGTCCATTACGGGCATTGCGTGTCGGCATCACACAATCAAACATATCAATACCACGCTGTACCGCTTCAACAATATCCTCCGGCTTCCCCACACCCATTAGATAACGTGGTTTATCCGCTGGCAAGACAGGAGCCAATGTATCCAGGATAGCGATTCGATCCTGTTCCGGCTCACCCACCGAAAGACCACCCACGGCATAACCATCAAAACCGATAGTCTCCAGTTCCGTTAATGATTGCAGACGAAGATCAGGATACATGCCACCTTGCACAATACCAAATAGAGCAGAAGGGTTATCACCATGCGCCTGTTTGCAACGGGCAGCCCAACGCATAGATAGTGACATCGAGCTCTCAGCCTGTTCCCGATCCGCCGGATAAGGGGTGCATTCATCAAAGGCCATCACAACATCCGCACCCAGATCACGCTGAATCGACATCGATTCTTCCGGCCCGAGAAATATCTTGTCACCATTAATAGGGGAACGAAAATCAACACCTTGCTCAGTAATCTTACGCAGATCGCCCAGACTAAACACCTGAAAACCACCCGAGTCGGTCAGGATCGGGCCCTGCCAATGCATAAAGTCATGCAGATCACCGTGTGCCTTAATCACTTCAACACCGGGTCTCAAAGCCAGATGAAAGGTATTACCCAAAATAATCTGTGCACCACCTTCAACAACCGCCTCCGGTGTCATTGCCTTCACCGTGCCATAGGTTCCAACCGGCATAAAAGCCGGAGTCTCAACCACACCACGTGTAAAGATCATACGTCCACGACGGGCAAGTCCATCGCTTAAATCATGTTCAAATTTCATTACTTACTACCTTGATCGGCCATATTATGTTCCAACAACATCGCATCGCCGTAACTAAAAAAACGGTATTTCTGTGTAATCGCATGTTGATAGGCCTGCATCACCGTATCATACCCAGCAAAGGCACAAACCAACATTAACAGGGTTGATTCCGACAAATGAAAATTGGTTAACAGAACATCAACCACCTTAAACGAATAGCCAGGAGTAATAAACAAACGACTCTCACCACGATAAGGTGCCAGTTCACCCATCGCTGCCGCAGTCTCCAAACTACGCATCACCGTTGTCCCCACTGCCACGATCCGACCACCACGCTGTTGAGTCGCCTTAATCTGCGCACAGAGTTCATCACTCACTTCAACGTGTTCTGCATGCATACGGTGATCACTCAGATCATCCACCCGCACCGGTTGATAGGTTCCCGCCCCGACATGCAGGGTGACAAATCCCCTGTCGACCCCTTTTTCCTGTAACCGATCAAACATCGCCTGATCGAAATGAAGCCCCGCAGTCGGTGCCGCTACCGCACCCGGGCGTTTGGCAAAAACTGTTTGGTAACGATCCCGATCATTCAGGGTATCCGCTCGATTAATATAGGGTGGTAACGGGATATGCCCTTGTTGGTCCAGCACATCCATCAACTCCACAGACAGCGGGAATTCAAGATCAAACCACATCCCGTCTCGCGCCACCACCGCAATGAACAGACCATCCTCCAACACCAGTCGCGACCCCACCTTGGGCGACTTACTAGCCCGCACCTGCGCTCGCACCTGATGTGAACCAATAATACGTTCAATCAGGATCTCAACCTTACCGCCTGTCTCTTTAAGCGCGTAGAGCCGCGCCGGTATCACCTGGGTATCATTACAAACCAGCAGATCACCCGCTTGAAGAATATCCAGTAAATCCTGGAAATAACGATCCTGCACTCCGGTCACAGGCAGATATAACATTCGACTCGCACTGCGCTCCGGCATCGGTTGCTGTGCAATCAGTTCAGGCGGGAGAGGATAAGAAAAGTCACTGCGTTTCATGGGCGGGGATTCTAGCATAATCGTGGATCACAGGAAGTATCACGACTAAGGAAGCTCTGATCAATTATGCCGCGACCCTCTTCTTAACCACTAGATCAACATCACAGTTCAACACATGAAGCAGCGCAACCAACTGACTCATTGACTTACGTGTATTCGCAGAATCCAGCAATCGATATAATTGGGGGACAGAGGTCTGCAACCGTTTAGCTATCTGACGCATACTTAAACAGCTATCTTTAACCCCTGCCTGAGCTTCCAATGTAAGCTTGTAAACAAGAAGCCCTGCAAGATAATTGGGATCCGCGTTACATTCCAGAATCTGCTCAATATGGATTGAACCCTCTTTGCCCGATTCCAGGATATAGGTAAAGGCCTCGTTTCCCAGTTCTTTGTCTACGAACACCTCAGAAATTCGATCATCTAATCCTGGACAGGGATCAGCTTCTCCATAGGGAAAGGGATATGTAAGACCAGCGCGAGTTATAACCATAAATTCATTTTTTCGATTATTAATCGAAACACTGCGTATTTTCATAATACACCTTCACTATCCAGTTCCTCGATAAGTTTTATCAACCTTCGATTAACCATTCCTTCCATAACCTGCTTATTTTCCAGATCCCATTTCACTACCAGTCTTGATTTCTGATAGACATGAACGTGCCGAGGAGAATGATCACCTACCCATGTCAAAAATATGTAGTTCCCTCTACGCATCTTACCCATACGCAAAGGATACCACACGCGGTAACATTTGCAAGAAGCTATAATTATTACTATTGCCCAATACTCAGGCATAGGATAGAATCCCCTCCTGTTGGCTAGGTGGTGGAACTGGTATACACACAGCACTCAAAATGCTGCGCCTTCGGGCATGGGGGTTCGACTCCCCCCCTAGCTACCATTATTTAGCTTTAGGTCGAAACACCTTGACCCGATCAGCATGTGCCTCGATCCGTGGGCCGCCAATCAAATCAATACAATAAGGTACCGCAGCGAAGATCGCATCCAGACACTCGGCAATCGCCTTGGGCTTGCCCGGCAGGTTGATAATCAAGGCCTTCCCCCGAATACCGGCAATCTGTCGTGACAGAATTGCAGTGGGCACATACTGCAGCGATACCGCACGCATCTGCTCACCAAAACCATCCATAATCTTGTCACAGACCGCCGCAGTTGCCTCCGGTGTAATATCCCTTAATGCAGGCCCAGTGCCCCCGGTAGTCACAACCAGACTACAACCCTGATCATCACAAAGCTCCTTTAATACAGCTTCCACCTGATCTTGCTCATCCGGAACTAAACGGGGAACAGCCTCCCAGGGTGTTGACAAGGTTTGCTCCAACCACGCCTGTAATGCCGGCCCGCCAAGATCCTCATATTCACCCCGACTGGCACGATCCGAGACCGTGACAATACCAATACGCATTTCATTACTCATTCAAGTACCTTACTTACTATTTACGTTAACCGCTAGAATTAACCACTAGAGACAGGGGTTGCCTATCCTTAAGCAGAGACCGTCAGCCGCATGGACGCGGCTGTCGAGCCACCATGGATGGTTTCACGGCGTGTCTCTGATTAAGGATAGGCAATCACTGTCTCGGTTTTTCACATATTACTGACAGCTGTTAACCGACCCCACCGCACAAACCTTCCCATCAACCCATATCGCTTTACTCAGACTCACACCCTCAAAGGTCAACTCAGTAATATCCACACCTCTAAGATCCGCATAGGAAAGATCCACATTTTTAAGATGTGCCCGAGACAGGCTCGCCCGCTGCAAATTAACACCCACCATACGCACATTGGTCAAGCGGGCAAAACGAAAGTCTGCATAGGAAAGATCACTATAGGAAAGATTCGATGATGCCAGCTTTGCATTATAAAATGACGCCTGGGAAAGATGAGCATTCGTCGCAGTAATATTCTTCAAGTTCATACGCCCTGCTTTCACCTTTAATACATCACAATTATCCCAGTTGATACCACTGACAAAAGGCTGGTCACACTGCGGATCGACCTGTTTATTATCAGGCCCCCAGATATAAAGTGCAGAACCCAGAGTAATCAGCAATAAAAAAAGAATAGCCAGTTGCTTGCCCCCTGTCCCCTGCTTAGCCCTGGCGTTCGAACCACTATGCCTTACTCGAGAAAGTGATACTTTATCATCCTCATTCTCACGCCGATCCTGCCCACGTTGATCCTGTTGCTGATCATCCAGAACCTCAGCAACGCGGCGATCCTTACCTTTGCGCTCATTCGCCCGAATTCGTGCTCGTTCCTGTTTAAGCAAACAAACCTCATCATCGGGATCACATTCGGACTCTTTCGATGCGAAGTTTGATATCGTACTGATTTGTCGCCATGACTTTTGATCACGACTGATCTTATCAGTCAAACTCACTCGTCCCAGCAACAAAAACTCATGTATCTGTCGCTCAGGAAAAAGACCTAGCAACTTACCATTACTCTGCACATACCAGGAACTCTTATTCATAATCAATAATTACCACCAACCCTGATTTAGGGTATATTAAAACCATTCATTAATAAACTGATGTTCATTCTGCTACTGGATCCCCTTTCATGCAACCCACAGGCCCCACTCAACCCGGATTACCACCCCAGATACGAGGCAATGCCGAAACAAGCATTAACAACTGGCGGGTTGGGCAAATCCTGCAAGCAACTAGCATTAGCAACACCATCAATGGCAAAACCCTGTTACAAATCGGCAACCAACAGGTCGAGGCCCTTGGTACTCAGGCCATCAAAAGTGGGCAGGCCCTTAAACTACTGGTTGCGGAAGCGGGTAATTCACCGTTACTCAAAATCATCAACACCATCGTTAGTAATCCCGTACAGGATGCCTTCCGTATGGCACTGCCCCGTCAGGATAGCATAGCACCTCTGCTAGCTAATCTGGCACAGATTCTTAATAAAAAGCCCAACAACATTCCAAGTAATGTACGCACAGCAATACAGCAATTAATCGCCATGCTGCCCGCAACAACACAAGCATCAACCGCCAATGGCTTGCGCAAGGCCTTACTGGATAGCGGCAATTTTCTTGAGGCAAAATTAGCCCAACTTGATCGTCCAACGATACAGGGAAGACAGCAGGATGCCATTATTACAGATACCCGGGCTAATCTAGTGCGTCTATTGCAAACCCTGAAAAACTGGGGGGGTAGAAACCAGACAACAGGTAACACCTCAAACAGGGGCACGTCTGCCGGAACCACCACAACCGCGTCTGCTGGAACCACAACTGCCACAACAACGACAACCGCGCCGGCTGGAACCACA